>JALXCO010000178.1 GCA_026990885.1 Desulfurococcales archaeon | reverse complement strand
GTCTATCCATACTGCTCAACCTATATCGATCCTCGACGCGGGACCCCATAATAAATATAGCCATAGAGGGGGCGGCAAGAAGCAGTGTTGATAGGAATGCCTCTTTATAGCCGTAATACGTTGATATGGCCCCACCGATTATGGGGCCTATGAACAGCCCGAGCCTCATGGATAGCCCTAGAAGGGCGGATGCCCTACCTCTATACTCGAAAACAACCTCAGTGGTTAGTATATAGTGCCTCAGTATGAACCAGAGGCTGAATCCGAATCCAAACACGATGAGGCTCGCTATAACCTCAACTATATTTCTCGAGACGTATAGCCCCAGTAGCGAGCCTATGATCATTAAAAACAGTATTATTCCGCTTCTATACACCCCTATACGCGATATTATGTAGCCTGAAGGTATATCGAATAGGAGCATCCCTATGCTGATTCCTGCAGTAGCGATCCCTATAACGGTGTATGACTCGGTTATCTTCGATACGTAGAGGGGTATAAGAAGTATTAGTATGCCCCTGGCTATAGCTAGCAGGATGGACGGGAGGTATATAGATATAGCCAGCATCCTCCATAGAGCTCTCTGGCTATAGCTACCGCTACCCATCAACCATGGCCGGTGTGGGTATAGTGTATGTAGAGAAATAAGCTTTATTTAGATATTTTATGTATATCTATTCAGCTCTATATACCTCTCAAACTCCTCCTCACTAAACCTAAATAGCTTGATTGGTCGGGCAACAGGCATTATGTATAGGGGATACTCACGGGGCTCGGCGCCTATTATCTCCTTGACATCGTCATCGTAGAATGCACCGATCGCAACGGTGGCTAGCCCAAGCGCCGCTGCCTGCAGATATATATTCTGCCCGGCATGCCCAACCTCTATCCATACATACCTGATCCCCCTCTCGCCATACCTGATCGTTGTTCTCTCATATACAGCGGCAATAACTATATTTACGGGGGCCTCCCTAACCCAATCCTGGTTGAGCGACGCCCTATACAGCTTATCAACCAGGTCGTGCCCTTTCCTCACTATCTTCAATGCATGCTGCCTATAGAGGTACTTATAGGATCCTGGCTCAAGATAGGTGCCTGGGTCCAGCATCACACCGTTTCTCGATACAATGGCATAGATCTCTAGAGGGTATGTTGCTCCAGCACTGGGTGTGGTCTTGAACTCATATCTTGGATAGGTTACCCCGTATGCGGCCCACAAGATCTGGGATAGCTCCTCGATGCTCAATGGCTCCTGCCTATAGTCTCTAATAGATCTCCTTATGGAGAGAGCCTCCTCAAGGCTTATTGGCCCCCTAAACCTGGGTTTCGGAAGGTATATGGTGCCTCCCTCTACGATCCTCTCAGACGGCTTATCGGATATCTCGATAGGCCCCCATCTAGATCTATAGTAGCTTAACGGCACACCTAGAAGGGTTATCAGCGACGCTATCCCGGAGAGCGAGATTATCTTGAGAAACAGCCTTCTAGAGATCAAGATCTATGTACCCTCCCTCCCCATAGATAGAATAATATTTAATGGTTGAAATAGCTTTATTTGGAGACCATGATGGCCTCGTCCGCACTGATCTATACGCTGGTATCCATCACAACAGGGCTTCTAGTGATGCCCCTAGCATACCTCTCCGCATTATCGGGCTTCTGCATGAAGAACCCGTCTCTGGTTTCGGTAGCCACCTTCGGGCTCTTCGGAGACTATGGCATGTGCTCATATATACATCTGGAGTTCACACCACTCGCTTTAGCTGTCCTCGCATCTATCCATGTTATGGCTTCAATAAGGCTTATACTGTACAGGTTGCTGTCTGGAGGGGTGTTCTCTAGGAGGGTTATAGGGTTTCTGGAGCTTCTGGCATATATACTTGGCTTCCATATTGCTGCTGTGGCCTTCTTGATATATGTGTTTTAGTCGATCTCTATAACCCTCCTAAAGAGCTCGATGGTGAACCTGATTTTGTCGGCCTCGCTCCCCTCGTCATATATTAGTTTAGGTACGACCTTCAGGTTTATATATATAGTGTTGGCTGGTATAGGGATCACTATGGGGCCGTATGTCTCCTCTACCTGGATGACTATAGGAGGATCGAACTTCATAACGCTGATGAAGGTGTCTTTCGACTGCCAGAACTCGATCTCTGTAACAACAACGTCAGTCTCGCCATCGTTATATAGTATCATAGTCAGGTGCGTGCCGTTTGAGACTAGATAGGAGAAGGTTAGCGATGTCATGAGCTTCAGCGATGTATACTCGCTCTCGGTGTTTAGGTTATTAAGCATTATGCTTGACGCGCTATAGTAGGAGCCCCAGAGAACTGTTCCCAGAACTATCGTTATGGTCAGGAGTAGGGCCGCCGACATTATGGGTGATACCGCTGTTCTCAGGGCGGCAGTCTTTCTTTTCTCCATTAGGTTCTCCATAGTATAGATTATGTTCGGGCGATATTATATTTATATTGATACACATAAATAAATATTTAGACAACACCGGTGTGTATTACCCTATGAAAAAGCATGGATTCAGCTACAAGAGGCTAAGGTCTGGAGACGCATCAAGCATTATTGGTGCAGCTATAGCTCTGGCTATACTCTTCACAGCTGTCATCCCACTCCTGATATTTATCCAGAACATGCAGCTCAGGATAATTGAGACCGGGAGAGAATTCATTTTGGAGCAGATCGAGAAAGGGATCGAGGAGCTAGCGGTAAGGGTTTACGTGAATTCAACAACAAACACTCTATGGATCAGCGTAACCAACATAGGCGATACAGAATCATCGCTAAAGCTGGTTGTGCTCTCAAACCAAACAAACATAACTACACCCTATATAATCGTGAACGCAACAAACTCAACGGAGTTTAGGCTGGCGCCAGGCGACTCGCTAGCTATAGACTCAAACATATCTCCAGTTGTAGGCAACGTGTATGTTGCATACGTAACAACCTTCCTGGGCAACGTGTTCGTTAGCAGGCCACTAATATATACTGGTGCACCACAGTTTTCCTACTACATAAACGTTCTGCTGGCCAACGTCTCTGGAGGTGCCCAGTACAGGCTTGAGATAACTGGCCCGGAAAACATTGTTAGGGAATTCTTCATACCGTTTGGTATAGGCACATTCGTCGTTGTTGTGGGGCTAAACACCGAGGGTAACTACACGGCCTCGCTATATAAGGGGGCAACTCTACTGGGGTCTGCCAACTTCGTTATCCCAGACGACACTGTGGTGGTTATAGATGCTGGAGAGCAGATTATAGGCCAGGTGGTCCAGGTAGATCTGCTGCCACAGCTATTTAAGAATGGGACTGTAGCGGTTAAAGGATACATATACAGCGGATCAAACCTCACGGCATCAAGCATAACAACAAACCTAGGTTTTCCACAAGGATCCTTAAGCGACATCGCGGCAGACGACAACACATACTATAGAATAGAATCACAGCAAATACCCGGGGTCCCACCATCTAACTGGCTTAGCCCGAACTGGAGGTATAGGATAGGCGTCAACATAACCAATAATATGGCAGTCAACCTGAACGCCTACCAAGTTAAAATAGTGATCGACTCCACAACAACACCAGCAACAGTATTAAACCACTTCTTCGCGAACTCAAGGTCTGACGGAACAGATATAAGGGTTACATTGTCCGATGGCGTAACATTGACTAGGTACTGGATCCAGGAGTGGGACCCCAGCGCTCAGAGAGCTATAATATGGATCAGAATAAACCTACCGGCATCATCAACGGTAACCGTCTATATATACTACGGTAACCCAGGATCAACCTCACACCCCTCAGGAGTCTATGGGCTAACCAAGATCATGCAGCCACTACCAGCCAATGACGGCACAGGCTACACAATACAGTACGAGGCATGGATCATGCCAGAAAACAGATTCCAGAACGTTCTAACAAACTCTATATCATTTTGGTGGCCAGATGCTGAAGATGGTATTGCTCCTGTCTCCTATTCTGTGTCAGCTAGCGGCTTTCCATATTATAGCTCGACATATACAACTTTGGTTGTAACTACAAATGGATTTATATGTATGAGATGGAACAGTATCTTTGAGTGTTTGGATCCTACATCATCGGAAAGCCAGTTTAAGAATATTAGAGGTTTTATAGCTCCGTTCTGGGCCGATCTAGATCTTAGAGGAGCCGGTAGAAATGTATACAGAGACACCATTACAGACGAGTTTGGAGACGCTCTATATATTAGGTGGCGTGCTCAATATTATAATTTAAATGGCAACGTTAATTTTGGTGTGGCTCTATATAGTAATGGATTAATTCGTTTTGACTATTCCACTATAACTGGTAGTAGCACTGTTGACGATACGCCTATAGTTGGTGTTTCGTTTAGAGATGGTGTCCACTACACTGTTGTATATGGTGATGGGACTCCTGGATCAACCTTAAATAATCATAACTCAATAATGCTCTGGCCCAGGAAGAAGGCGAATGTCGAGCCCACAGTTAGTGTTGGCTCTACTATAGAGTCTCAGCAGAAATATGTTACTGAGGCTGTAGTTAGCTATAGCTTCTCCTCCAGCGCTGGTGGCTATTTGTATATACAGGTTATGTCTAATGAGTCAAATATAAATATATATATCGAAGCCTTTAAAGGAGGCTCATGGGACTCACTGCATTCCGCAACAATTAATGTAGCTAACTCAGAGGTTAGCTATGTCATAACTATACCTGCAACATACGCCAGTGGAGGTAGCTTATCGATACGCATTGTAACCGAGTACGTTTCGAATCCCTATATGGTTATGTATGACTATATATTGTTTGAGAGCTATGCGCCTGTATCTCCAGCTATATATATTGGTGCTGGTGGCACGAGCAATGTTGCTATATATAATCTGGATACTGAATCTATTGTTTCCGTAATGAATCTAGGGTTTATTGGATCAAACATATTCGATGGGACATCATCTATAGCTTTTGATCATGATAGGGGTATTCTGTGGGTATATAGCGGCTCATCTATATATGGTGTGTGGCTTGTTGATCCATCATCACCATTAACGAGTTCCGCGCCAGCGGCTGGTTTGGGATCTATACTTGCCTATGTTTCTCCAGGGTATCTTCTGCTAGCTAGGGGTGGAGGATCATCGATTCTCGACCTATACGATGTCCAGGATCCGTGGGTAAGCATCTCTGCTGTATCAAACACTAATATAGGGGTCCCGGTAGACGACTACTCATCCTCTGCAGTCTCCGGAAGCTCTGTATATATAGCTGTTGGAGGCGGCAACATCAACTTCATAAGCGTTTCGGTCCCCTCGCTATCTGTTCAGGCTTTAAACACTTCTCCAACGGCTTATACTGTTGGTATGGCTTACGACAGCTCCAACAACAGGATATGGATAATGTCTAGAGGTGGCGGAATCTACTACTACGATATCTCGACGGACTCGTGGTATACTCTAGCCATAACGATCCCGTACTACCCGATAGGATCTGGAGATAGGCTTGTGTATAGC
>JALXCO010000177.1 GCA_026990885.1 Desulfurococcales archaeon | reverse complement strand
CTGCTCCTTAACTATCTTCAGCCCAAGCTCCTCCACAGCCCTCCTAAGCTCCTGGGGGTTTGTTGTTAGTGGGTTAAACACTATCTTTACCGTTTTCAGAGCGTGGTTAGAGCTGACATCAAGCACCCCTTCAAGTGTGGATAGCCTCCTCTCAACGAGCGAGTCGTCCTCCGCTGATGCTAGGCCCTCTACAACAAATATGATCTCTTCTTTATATATATCGTAGCCAGCTCTTCTCACAGCCTCGAGTATCTTTTTAGGTGGTGTAGCCTCCGGATCGTAGGCCACTTTAGCCTCTTCCGACGCTAGACTCACTGAAGCCTTTACCCCTACCTTCTCGAGCGATTTCTGTATAGTTACTGCACAGTTGGCACAGTGCATACCTACTATCTTAAATACCTCTTCCTTTTTCATTCTATATTTAGACGATGTAGACATATCAACCACTTCTATGGGTTATTTATCCACCTAACATAATTATATATATCATTACTAAAAAATTTTTTGTATCATAGATCTAGATGGGTAAACAGCGTATAGATAGGTATAGCTAGTGATGATGCTCAGGCATCCCCTTTGGACCTTCCCTTAAATACGTCTCCGGGTCCTTCTCGAAAGCAACCTTGCAGTGTGAGCTACAGAAATAGTATATTTTACCCTTATATAGGGTCTTAAACTGTGCTGTGGATGGATCAACCTCCATTCCGCAAACAGGATCTGTTGCCATATAACTCACCATATAATATATGTTTTATCCTTAAAATTTTTTTGTAGAGATCCGGTAAATAAATCTGGGGACCCCTAGCAAGTACAGTAGCCCTTATAATAATGTTCATGACTAATTAAATGTTAGGGGCAATATCTACCCGGCGACAGGTGTTCCTGGATAATGAAAAAGAAATCGAAAATCGAGGTAATGATCGGTGGCCATGGCGACTCTAGGAAGAGCCGGAGACTGGAAATATATCTCGAAACCATACATGAGCTGGAGCAGATGTGGGGTATAGCGAGAATAATGGATATAGCCGAGGCCCTAGGCGTTAAGCCCAGCACGGTGACCAAGATGATTAATAAGATGTCTAAGATCGGGCTGGTTGAGTATGAGAAGTACAGGGGTGTTAGATTAACCAGCGAATCTAGAAAAAGGATAGCTAAGCTAAACAGGAAGCATAGGGTTCTAGCCTCGTTCTTCAGGAGCATAGGTTTACCTGATCTAGACGCGGAGGTCGAGGCAGAGAAGCTTGAGCATGTGATATCGGATAAGGCAATAAATAAATTGGATAAATTCATGAAGAAAATAGAATCCTGCAAATGCCCAGAAAGTGGGTAGGCATGAGGAGGGTACTCGTCGAGGTCGTGGGCATACTCCCCATGGTGTTCAGCAACAAGTGCAAGCCGTACTGCGTTGTGGTTAGAGAAAACATAGGGTCTCAGATTAGGGAGTATCCGGATGACCTGCTTAAGGAATACAGCAGAGTCGTAGAGTACTACCAGAGGCTGATGAGGGACTTCGGGAACTATATAGAGGTTAAGGTGGTTAATCCAATGTCCCTTAGAGGGCTAAGACTAAACCTAAAGTTCAGGAGTAGGGAACGGATATACTTCGTAATCAATAACAGGGTGTCGGTAGGCCTGAATGAAGACTACAGCAAACTAAAGAACGCGATAGAGAGCGAGTTCCATAGAATAAACGCCCTAGCCAACGAGTAGCTATACCTTGGTTGTGGACATATCCACTATCTTATCTATAACCACCAGGTTCTTCTTGATCTTTTCTGGGTTTAAGCCGTTGATCGAGAAGGTCACCACAAGCTCAGGAACTGTTTTTCTCAGCGAGAAACTCCATAGACCCTCAATAGATCTCAGATACTCGGACACCCTTCTATAGGTGTGTTCCGAAACACTAGCGTTCCTTCTAGTTATAAAAATATGCTCATTAACCACAAGCTTATTTCTAATCCTCTTAACCTTCCTCGCTGGCGGGGTCCCCTCCCTGACAGCATCGATCTCCGTGTTTATCACACCCCTTATCCTGGCTCTAAACACGGCTATATCATCTCTACCAGCCAACCTGGCTATAGCCCAGTTCAAGATGTTTTCTCTACCCATTATAAAGATCCCTATCGAGAACCTGCCAATGCTAGAGCCGAAAGACTCGCCGCTGAAAGCTATAGCCTTCGGGCCCAGCACCTTAAGCTTGCCATCTATATTGAGGCCCGCCAAAGCATCCCTAAACATGGCGCTGAGCCTATTTATTTTAATACTATTGTATATTCTACCAGCAACAAATGAAGCCAAAATAAATAGGGCGAGGTAGAATACCACTGCAGTTATATCCTGGGCCATATCGATCATCCACAGAGCATATAGAGCTTAAGGCATCCAAGCTATAGCTCGTGGCACTGTGATGATTCAATAGCCTTCAGTATAGACCTTAAATGATCGATGGAGCCGGTACCAAGAATCTCAACCTCAAACAGCCTCCTGGTCACGTCGCAGAAGAAAACCACCTTGGCATAGTTGAAAGACCTCTTCCTAAAAACACCGAATCTCTTCTCCCCAATATAGAAGTACGACCTGTGGGAAGATACGGAGGAGGTCCCGGTAACCCTGCCCTTAAGCCTCTTCAGGATCTCTGATTCATCAACCGACGACCTCTTCCTACAGCTGATCTTCAGCTGGAACCCCTCATCCCCGAGAACATGCGAGATATAGTTGTATGATATCCCTTCAGCAACATAGCTGACGCCATTGATCTCTGAGGTATACACTATCTCTGGAGGGATCTCGCTCCTCCTAACGACCCAGCCATCAGGAAGCTTTAGCTTGATGAACCTATAAACACCCAAAACAATATTGCCCGCGGAAATCAGGTGCTCGCTATATCTCTTCTCCCCGAACGAATCATTCCCGGAATCCATGTTTCCCAACTAATATAGTGTGGTTAAATCAATTTAAAGTATATAGTTATCTTATCTATCAATACATGTTTTCCAATGTTATTACATAAAAAAGCTATGTATAAGTGGTACATTACTGTTCTTTCTAGCTTTAGAATTATAATAAGATTGATAAATCAAATTTTAATCTATTATTTAAATTGAATCTATAGTATTTAAAAACTTAAATATTATGATTGAAATTAAAATTTATTGAAGAACATAATGGGGTGTTATATATGGCTATACATGAAACCCCATTCTTCATGGTTGCTGTCGGATTATTGATATATGCATTAGCCTACTGGGGCTACAGCAAGATCGTTGATAAAAAGATCTGGCAGTCAGACCCCACAAGACCAACACCAGCCCACCTATATACAGATGGCGTAGAGTACTTCCCAGTAGGCAGATACGTCCTATACGGATTCCAGTTCAACAGCATAGCCGCACTAGGCCCCATACTTGGGCCGGGCATAGCGCTCCTGTTCGGGTGGGTCCCCGCATTTCTCTGGATAATATTTGCGGCCCTCTTCATTGGGTGGGTCCAGGACTATAGCGCGCTCTTCCTATCGGTGAGGAACGAAGGGAAATCATTCGGCCCTATAGCGTACTCGCTTGTAGGGCCGCAGGCCAGGACCCTTCTACTAGGGTTCCTGCTGTTCTACTTCCTACTGATAACGGCCGCATTCATGTTCGTGGTTATAGTGGTTATAGATATATTCCCAGGGACATTCTGGTCCCTGCTTGTGCTGGTGCTTACCGCTCTGCTCGTGGGCCACCTAATATTCAATGTTAGAATGAATGTAGTAACTGTAACCCTGATAGCTATCGTGCTTCTGGTAATAGGTGTGGCTGTAGGTGCATTCTTTAAGTGGCCACCCACAGGGGCCTTGGGTAAGGCTCCCTACTCTCTATGGATAATACCGGTCATAATACTTCTTGTTGCTGGGGCACTGCTACCTCTACCCAGGCTTATAACCCCAATGAACTATATAGCCTACTACCCGGTAATTGTAGCTATCGTGGCCCTGATAGTTGGTTCTCTACTGTCGCCCCTAACCGGGGTAAAGATCGAGCAGCCAGCATTCACCAAATTCTATGATCCCGAGAACCCAGCGTTCTTCAGATCGGGACCCCTATGGCCAGCGCTGTTCGTCTCTATAGCCTGTGGAGCCATATCAGGCTGGCACAGCCTAATAAGCACAGGAATAACATCTAAGCAGCTGGATGTAGAGACAGACGCCAGACCAGTTGGAGCTGGAGCAATGCTCACAGAAAACACGGTAGGTCTTACCGCGTTAGCTGCATGGGTTGTCCTCTCCCCAGAGCTCCAGCCAAGGGTTAACCCAGCATTCTTCGTTAAGGGGGCAACAACCCTAACTGCACCGGTATTTGGTGGCGAGTCTATAGTTCCATTCCTAGAGAGCTTCTTCGCCATATACATGGTGTTTATGGCCATGACCATACTCACTATACTTGGCAGGTACTGGCGTGTTGTTTCAGCCGAGCTCTTCGGTGAAAGCCGATATTCCGTTGTAAGGGTGTTCGGCAACAAGTATGTTGCGTCTGTACTCGGGTTTGTGCTACCCACACTGTTCGTGCTGACTGGAAGCTGGATCAATATATGGCTATACTTCGGAGGTACCAACCAGCTTCTAGCCGGGTTCGCGCTATTGATTGTAGCCGTATACCTGCTCCACCAGAGAAGGAGCTACGCATACTCCTTCATACCAGGAATATTCATGATGGTAACCACCATAGCTGCGTTAGCCTACCAAGCCTTCGTGTTCTATGACGCAACGGTAAACGCGAAGCTACTGCACCCAACCCAGGCGATACTGAGGGACTCTGTGGGTATAGGTGCGGTTATAGCGGTTAACGCCTTCTCGGTGGCTGTTGGAGTCATAATGTTTATAATGGGTATCGTAATGTTCTACCTACTCCTAAGGGCTATGGTTAGAGCTAGAGCCATGCCCCAGCAGACCCAGTGATGATCTGGCCCTACAGGATTATGGATACATATACTATTTTGAATCTTCTGTTTTTTACCTGATACTTAATATCTCCAAACTTATCATATATAAATATATTATTTAATAAAGTATCATTTATGGGTTACATAACATGGTTGGGTTTCTAGGAAAGATAAAGGACACCCTAAAAGAAATCACCTACGGGATGGCTCTACACTCCCAGGTTACGGGCATACTGAAAACCAGAATGTATATAGAGCACCTATTCACCCTAATGGTTCTTGGAGACATGCTCGGCTTCCCGGTCCTTCCACCGTACTACTCTCTAAGACTGCTACCCTACGCGATACCCAATGTTCAGAAGTGGAAGCACAGGTTCTATAGGGAGAGGGACTTCACAGACATAATATATGGATGATCAGCTATGAAGGGTTTAGGAGAATACCTCGACAAGTTCAAAGAGACGAAAATGATAATATTTGCAGGCAAGGGGGGTTTGGGAAAAACAACATGCAGCGCTGCGCTAGCCTACTATCTAGCCGTGAAGAAGGGGAAGAAAACGCTGTGCTTCAGCACGGATCCCCAGGCATCGCTAAGCGACATATTTGAGAGGGACCTCTTCGGTAAGGGGGAGGTTGAGG
>JALXCO010000176.1 GCA_026990885.1 Desulfurococcales archaeon | reverse complement strand
CTCTGGGGGTCCCCGCCGGATCTCTGGTTGATGGCTGTGGTGTGGTTTTCACTTATATATTTCTTTCGTGCAACATGTTAAATGGTATAGTCGGCTTGTCGAGTGGGTCTATGCAGCTATCAAAGGAGGAGAAGGAGCGCTTCTTGAGGGCTGTTGAGGAGGATAAGGAGTTTAGATATGCTCTGATGGGTTTGTTGGGGTATAAGGAGATTCTCGATGCCATAATAGATCTTAAGAAATCCTTCCAGAGGCTTGAGGAGAGACAGATCAGGCTAGAAGAAAGACAAACTAAGCTTGAGGAGATGCAGACTAGGCTTGAGGAGAGGCAATCTAGACTCGAAGAGAGGCAAGCCAGGCTTGAGGAGATGTTCTATAAGCTTGAGGAGAGAATGACCAGGCTTGAGGAGAGGCAAACGAGACTAGAGGAGCTATTTTCCAGAATGGAAGAGAGACAGACCAGATTAGAAGAAAGGCAGGCCAGATTAGAAGAAAGGCAGACTAAGCTTGAGGAGAGGATGGCTCGCCTGGAGAGGGAGATGGTTAATACCAGGAGGTATCTAAATACCGTGCTCTACAGGTTCGGTATCTTGAGCGAGTCGGGCTTTAGGGAGGCGATGAGGTATGTGATCCAGGATCTCTTTGGTGTTGCGAAGGTTGATAGATGGATCTATAGGGATGAGGAGGGCTTCGTGTATGGCTACCCATCCATAGTTGAGGCCGATGTCGTGGTTAGGGATGGGGCACACATACTGATTGAGCTGAAGTCCAGGGTGGCTAAGATGGATGTGTCGGAGATATGGAGGATTGGTAGGCTCTATGAGAAGGTTACTGGAGTTAAACCCAGGCTAGTTGTGGTTGGCGGGGATATAGATCCGGATGCCAGGGAGCTAGCGGAGAAGCTTGGAGTCGAGGTAAAGCCCGTGGTTGTAGAGGAATAGATACTTGAGCAATATTTTACAAGAGCTTAGGGAGGTTAAGAGGATAATTACTGTAGATTTAGATACGTTTTATGCGAGATAGAGGTATGAGGTTTGCTCTAAGATATTCTAATGATACTTATTGTTGAAGTGCATCCGACTTGGTTATAGGGAAACTAAGGGAGGAGGCATAGATACTATTGAGAGATTTGTTGTAGAGGGGAGAGGTATGTCTCTGAGGATCCGTGAGGGCAGCAGGAGGTTTAGGTTCTATAGCCTAGATCCTGGTGATAGGGATAGGGTGCTTAAGCAGCTATCCAGAGATCTCGATGGGAGAAGGGGGATACTGCTGGCCGTGGTCTATGGGGGTTTTGTGGAGCACGATATATATTTCGGGATATAGATATAGCTGTATTCACAGGGTACAGCGTACCCTACAGCAGGGTTGAGGAGTATGAGGAGAAGCTGTCGAGAAGCTTGTTGATATACCCGTGGATGTAAGGCTGATCGATTACTCACCGCCATGGTTCAGGGTAAAGGCTTTGAGGGGAATCATACTGGTTGAGAGGGAGCCAGCCCTAGCAGAGAGGCTTAGATTCAAGTCGATACAG
>JALXCO010000175.1 GCA_026990885.1 Desulfurococcales archaeon | reverse complement strand
TCTCTAGGCATGGCTATACTTCTTATCTTAAGATTCTTCTCGATATAGTTGGCTAGCTTTCTAGCGTTATCGCCTCCCCTATATGCATCCACTATAACTAGCTTTGGTTTAGATAGCTCTACATAGTCAATCAGCTCTTCAAAATCTGCATGATCGCTGAAAGCGAAAACGTATCTATTGCTGTCGATCTGTCTATACAGCATTTGGTATTCCCACCCGGTTAGATACACATGAGTGGAATATTTGAATCTATTGAAGGTGTTTGTATTTACATGGGTAAAATAAATGAACCAGTTATCTTTAATGATTTCATTGGCCTCTCTTGTGTTCTCAAGTATGATCTCCCCAATTCTATATCCATATTTCTCGGCTATTTTAGAGATCTTATATACCTTCTGGGAAGCAATATATGGCGCATCTATCCCTCGATCTCTTAATATGCTCATAACCTCCTGCTGCTTTCCGTAGAAGGCGTGTATAACTATCGATCCTTTGCTAAGTAGCTCTGAAACGAAATCAGCCAATAAATCCTCGATGGCATCTTTAAACGGTCTCCTATATTCAGGCGATCCGTAGGTGCCCTCCATTATTACTACGTCACATTCGGGTATTTCGGAGCCGTTACCGGGTTCTTTGAAGTCTCCTGTATATACGGCTTTAACATCGTTGATTGTTACTAGGGTCTGTATAGATCCTAGTATATGTTTGCTTCGAAGGAATTCAACTATGGTGTTATCGATCCTTATGCGTGTTCCGTAATCTATCTCCTGGATCTTATCTCTAGGTATTGATACGTTAAGCACATCCAGGATCTCAAATGTGGCTTTATGTCCAAAAAATAAGATAACTTCTTTGAGGGATTTTGACAGATCGTTTAGATGATCCGAATGCGCATGCGAAATCACTCTATATCTATACCCCTTCTCATATCCATCAGCAACAATAACGTCTCCCAGAATCACCGCTCCCCGATTATTTATTCTGAATCTAGATAATTCCCCGAACCCCACCATCGACCTTCATGAACAGATTATTTGGATAGTAACATCATTAACTTTTCTAAATAACTTGATTAACGTTAAGCTTATATAGTATTTATGTTGAACATCCACGCCTAAATTATATGGTCCATAATATATTTAAGTGGGGTAGTATATTGGATAAGCTATGTCCCTATTGCGGGATAGCCTTAAGGCCTAGAATAGTCTATGAAATAGAGGTCGACTACTGCTCCAAATGCGGTGGTATATGGCTAGACGGTGGGGAACTCAATAAGCTGGTTTCCAAGATAAGGGAGTATGATAAGGAATATCATGAAGATAAAGAATATAGCGAGTTCGAATCAAAATATAAGAAGCGTAAAAAGAAGAGAGGTATATTCGAGGTTCTCGAGGATATATTTGAATTTGGATAGCTGAATTTTCAATTACCATGGCTAAATGGTATGGATTTTTAAACTTAATATTATTTATTTTTATGGTGTCGACTTTAGACGAAATCGAACTTCTAGTAAAGAAGTTCTTCGCCGTTAGAAGCGCTACAAATGGTAAGTACAGCAGATATCATAAGATGTATTTTTACTTAAGCGATGTAACTGGCGACTTCAGTATATGGGTTGCGAGGTTTAATGGTGGTAGGATTATCCATGATCTTTTAATACCATGGGAAAGCCGTATAGGTGACTTCAGAATAGGGCCTCATGGGCATATAGCGTTTATGAGCGATATTAATGGTGATGAGATGTGGAGCATATATCTGTATAGATATAGCGAAGGCAGGATTGAACTTGTTGCTGGCGGCGATAAAAGCATCAATAATCTTGGATATTGGAGCCCTAGCGGTAGATATATAGCTTACGTATCTAATAGGAGGAATCGTGTTGATTTCGATATATATATCTATGATATAGCGACAGGAAAAAGCACTATGGTAGCTGAAGGAGATGGTATGATTAATGCTTCTAGATGGATCGATGATGCAAGATTCTTTATAGTTAAAAGAAACACAAATCTCGATTCAGACATCGGTATTGTGGATATTCGTTCTGGAGAAGTAAAGATACTAACTAAACATGAGGATGAAGCATTAAATGAAAGCCCTATACCGTTAGATAGATCCATGTTTATCTATATATCTAACCATATGCGCGACTTCACTGGGGTATTTATGTATGATTTGGAGAAGATGGAGTCTAAACTGCTTATAGATGAAGGATGGGATATAGATAATGTAGATCTTGTAAATGGAAATATCATATATACAGTTAATAGAGACGGGTACAGCGTATTAAAAATGCATAATCCAATATCCTCGAAAAATGAAACACTGTTTGAGGCTGAGGGGGTTATAGGCGGTATAGATGCCTATGATGGTGGTGTTGTGATCTCGTATAATTCTCCGAAGCATGGTATGGAGATCTTCGATTTCAGGTTTCCTCAAATGATCCTTGAGAGAATAACGTATTCGCCCAAGATCGGATTAAGCGAAGACATGTTTATAGCCCCCAAGCTACTCACATTTAAAGCTAAAGACGGCTTAACACTTAAGGGCTTCCTATATGAGCCTAGAAACTCAAGGCCACCATATCCGACACTTATATACCTGCATGGAGGTCCCGAATCACAGGAGAGACCTATATTTAATAGGGTTCACCAGACACTAGCTAACCTGGGTATTGCTGTCGCATCACCCAATTTCAGGGGATCATCGGGATACGGTAAAAAATTTATTCACTTAGATGATGTTGACAAAAGGCTTAATGCGGTTAGCGATGTCGCTTCTTTCGTGGATTACCTGATTTCTGAGGGTATAAGTGATGGAAAAAGGATCTGTGTGATGGGAGGCTCCTATGGAGGCTATTTGACCCTCATGTCTATAGGCGTGTATCCAGATATGTTTTCTTGTGCAGTTGAGATTGTTGGTATAGTTAACCTGGTTACATTTATAAGAAATACTGGGCCATGGAGAAGAAAATATAGGATGGTTGAGTATGGGGATCCTGAAAAACACTATGATATAATGATCAAGCTCAGCCCCATAAGCTATGTAGACAATATTAGAACGCCTTTAATGGTTATTCATGGCGCTAATGATCCTAGGGTACCTGTGTCGGAGGCTGAGCAGCTCATAAAAGCGTTGAGGGATAGAGGTGTTGAGGTCAGGTATATAAGGCTTGAGGATGAGGGCCATGGGATTTCTAAAGTAAGTAATAGGGTTAAGGTATACAGCGAAGTAATTAAGTTCATGATGAAGTATTTGAAGCCATCTTACAGTTGATAGCTAAGGACGTGATTTAGTGCTTACTCAAGGTATTTGCTAGGTATCTCAGCTATATTTCTCCTTATAGCTTCAACACTCTCCATGAATAACTTCTTTTCCTCATCGTTCAGTGGGAGCTCGATTATCTTTTCAATGCCTTTTCTGCCAAGAACGATAGGTACATTAACGCAAATGTCACTTAGGCCGTATTCACCGTTTAGACAAGCACTAGCTAGGAATGTTTTATGCTGGTTCCTTATTACTGACTCGGCCATTATGGCTAACCCGGCTCCTGGTCCATAGCTTGAGCTGTATCCTCTGAGCTCAATTATTTTTGCTCCAGATTTTACGGTTTCAGATATTATCTCCTCAATATCTTTATCGGACAGCATCTGGGTTACGGGTTTGCCCATTACTGTTGAGAGCCTAGGTATGGGGGCCATTTTCTCGCCGTGTTGCCCTAGTACTACAGCGTTTATAGAGGCTGGAGAGAACCCTGTTCTCTGTGAGATATAGTATTTCATCCTTCCCGAGTCAAGCACCCCGCTGAATCCGATAACCCTTTCTCTAGGGAGTTTGCTTGATTTATAAAGTACATAGAGCATCGCATCTAAAGGATTTGTGGTTATTATGGTTACGGCGTTGGGTGCGTACTCAACTATTTTCTTACCTATATCAGAAACTATCTCTGCGTTTTTAGCCACTAGCTGCTCTCTAGTCATTCCAGGACCTCTTGGGAATCCTGCCGTCACTAATACGAGGTCTGCTCCCTGTATATCTTTAAAGTCGTTTGAGCCAGTTACTCTAACGCTCTTGTTTAGTATTGATAGCGCATGCGATAGGTCCAGGGCTTCGCCTTGGGGCTTTCCTTTGATTATGTCGATAAGTACAACATCATCTAACTCCATATAGGTTATATATTGTGCTGCTGAGGTCCCCACCCTTCCTGATCCTATAATAGCTATCATGGTAATTCACCATTGGTTATTTGGTATAGTATCAATAAATATTTAATTCACTTCTAGCTACATTTAAGCATACAAATATTTTGTCTGCTTACATATATTCGTCAAGCTTTCTATTTCTATTCCTGCTTTCGAATTTAAGTAGAGGGTTTCCATACCTGCTGTTTAAATCGATCTTTATCTTGCTACCTATATAATTTAACGCCTCATCGAGAGAGTCGAATCTTACGGGTTTCTGCAAGGATATTCTTCTCACGCTTTCTCTGATATGCCAATTACCTACAGACGCATAATATTCAGGGGTTATCTCTCTAACTATTAATACTCCGGCCTGTCTCCTATACACTCTATATAGATTCTCCAGAATGGCTAATCGAGCAGCCTGGTATCCACCATCCATATATAGTGCCTCACCTTTCCAGCTCTCTCTATTATCGATAACTATCGGCGTATCTGCATTTTTTGTGAATATGGTGCTTGGGTGCCATATCTCGATCCACTCGAAACTATATTCTTTAGGATATAGAAGTATATAGAATGTGTTACCTAGATAGCTCACCTGGTATAGCTGGTATTCATTCAGTATCTTCATCCTTCGGATCTCCTTAATCATTTTCGATGCAAGTATACTGTCTACAGCAGTTATAGCCCATCTGGTTGGAACCAGCTTCCTTTTTCTAGATCTACCTAGCAGCCCGAACGATAGTGCTCTCTGGATTATATAGATAGAAACGTTATTTCTATAGAGCTCCCATATGGATTCGGAGGCGCTTAGATCGTCGCCTATGACTTTTTCCATTACCCTACTTATTTTAGGGCTAGAATTTATCTTCACGGTATCGGCAGGCGCGCTTAAGCTTGTTGGGGGTATATATGGGTTAAATATCAGCTTTGGTTCAGGCTTCTTAATGAGTTTGGCTTCCGAATCTACTGGTTTAAATGATATAGCTGCTAGCGATATCTCCTTTTCATATAGGGTTAACGGATCGTTAGCTGAAACTCTAAGTACTGCGGACACCATACTTGATCTAAGCTCAATTATGTCTTTTAAGCTAGCTTTACCCCACCACAATTCAGGTGCGTCATAGTATGACGCTTCTACGTCTCTAACCTCAGGCGGTATACCGATTACGGCCCTTATATATGGATAGTTCTTCTCACCTATTATTCCTGTTGGCGGTGTCGATCCTGACACTATATTGCTATTGATCTTGAGAGAAGCTCTTACCCCAGCTTTAAATCTAGTTATAAGGGGGCATAGCGGTAAGCCGCATAGTCTCTTATATCCCTTGCATCTGGCACAGAGCTCTGGTGGTATCCTAAGCATGACTATGTATCCT
>JALXCO010000174.1 GCA_026990885.1 Desulfurococcales archaeon | reverse complement strand
GTGGATATACAGGCTGCATTTCTCAAGCTCCCTCCTAGTAAGCCCCGTGCTCTCTCTACCGAAAACAAGGGCAAGCGACCTATATTGCCTGGCTACATCAACAAAATCCCTTAGCTCGATTGCTTGACGTAGCGGATCTCTTCTGCTGGGGACAATAGCCGAGGTGCACGCAACAAGATCCATATCTTCAATAGCCTCATCCATCGAGCCCACAACCCTCACGCTCCCTATATACTCCTTTCCTCTAGCAGCGAACCTCCTCACCTCATCGTCTGATACATCTACCCTGGGGTCTACTAGATAGAGTTCGTCCACCTCAAAGTTATATGCTAACCTGATTATGAAGCCGAGGTTTATGGCTCCCTCAATACCCACGATCACGAGCCTAAGCCTTCTATCTCGAGCTATATGCTCCACCCAGCAAGATCATGTTCCGCAATAAACAGAATTCTAGGCTAGCCAAATTCGGGAAGATCCTCTAAGCCCTTAAGCCTCTCGAGGAGCTTACGCTTTCTACGTGCATCCCTCATGAATCTATTGATGTTCTCATAGTATCTCAGAAGCTCCTTAACCTCATCTATAGAGCTTCCGGACCCCCTAGCTATCCTCACGATCCTGCTCCTGGTAATTATCTTCGGATTCTTAAGCTCATCGTAGGTCATAGAATCCATTATATTGAGCCATCTACGCATCTTCTTCTCGCTGAGCTTAACCTGGTCCTCCATTATGGGTAGCGCAGACAAGCCGGGTATCATCTGGAGGATCCTGCTTAACGGCCCCAGCTTAGTTATGCTTTTGATCTGGTGATACAGATCCACCATAGTGATCTTGCCAGTAGCTAAAGCCTTCCTCATCATACGCTCAAGCTCTTCGCGCTCCTCAAGAGACTTGAACTTCTCAATCAAACCCTCAATATCCCCCAGCCCAAGCAGCCTACCCACAAACCTGCGTGGGTTGAAGACCTCGAGTTCATCGATCTTCTCGCCAACACCAATAAACTTTATTCTGGCCCCAGTAGCCGCCACAGCGGATAACGCTCCGCCACCCTTAGCCGAGCCATCCAGCTTGGTTACTATTATAGAGCCTATCGGCGTGGCTTCATGGAACCTCTTAGCCAGATCATATGCTTTTTGGCCTATAGACGCATCTATAACCAGCATGACTTCGTCGGGATTAGATCGATCTGCTATCTCCCTCATCTCCTTAAGTAGAGACTCCTCAGAGCCGTAGCCGTGCCTACCTGCTGTATCGATGATTATTATATTACACCTATCGTTCTCTGTGAGGGTCTTCATGCCCTTCTCAACGATCTTCACAGGATCCTTCTCGCCAGGATCACCGTATATAGGGACCCCGACACGCTCAGCGATCTGCCTCAGCTGATCATAAGCACCAGGCCTATAGGTGTCTGCAGCAATAAGGCATGGGCTATACCCCATCTTCTTATAGTAGTAGGCAAGCTTGCCGCATGTTGTCGTCTTGCCAGATCCCTGGACACCCACCATCAATATTACATAAGGCTGCTTTGGAGGAGCTACAGAGGGCTGGACATCGCCCCCGAAGAGCTCGGCTAAGCGATCATAGACTATCTTGATGAACCAGTCCTTTCTAGATATACCAGGTGGAGGCTGGGTCTTTCTGGCGTCCTCCCTAATCTTTCTGGTAAGATCAAAAACTATCCTAACATTAACATCCGCCTTAATCAGGGCCTTCTGAAGATCCTTGACGAGGTTCTCAATAGCCTGGTTAAAAGGATCAGAACCCTTTATAAACCTAGCTATAGCCTCCCTAACGCTCTCGAAACCCCTCAAAACTAGCCCCTAACATTCATGATAACTCTCTTATCCATAATAACCCAGTACTCAACCTCCTTACCCTGCTCCAGCCTCTTGGCGAGTTCCTCGTCCTTAGGCATCTCAACCTCGAAGGTCTCGAAAGTCTCCATATCCATAATCTGCACGGTATCGCCCATAACAGAGATAACCTGGGCAGTCCTCTTATCAACTATAGGCACCTCAACCCTGGTGTCTACAGGGGCAACAAGCGTCTTTTTGGCCCCAGACAGAAGCGACATAGCCACTACATGGGCTTTAGCGGAGCCGTGCTTACCAGTCTTAGCCTTCGAAATCTCAACAATCCTGCATGGCTCTCCATCAATAATTATGAAGCTACCCGTCCTCAAGCTACCGAGTTCAGCATATGTCTTGCTCATTAACCACCACCTAAAGAAATATTGATTAAATCAAGTTAAATATATTAGATGCCGCAGCAGAGAGGCGAGGCTACAAATCAGCTAGTGCTCAGCGCCCAAAACATCTATCTTAACCGGCGTAGCCCCACAGCCAACGACGCTGGAGACGCTCGGCTCCGTCCTGCCATAGTCGCCAGACACAACCTCCTCGATATATAGGTTCTTGTCGGAAACCAAAACAACCTCAAAAAGACCCCTTGAGACGCCAAGAACATCCACCACCTTGACCCTGCCATACCTCGTATAGTCATACTTCCATCTAAGCATCCTGCTGGGGGTCCTCTGGGCAATAACCTCCGAGCTCAACCCATATATTTTTTCCGCCACATCATCCACAGCCTTATCCCTTATGCACCCAGAATCGAAATGCACCAGAACCCTATACACTACCCTCCTGATATAGCCGCCCAGCTCACCGATATTTCTTCTTCTAACTCTAGAAATGATCTCGAGGGAATACCTTTCAGGATCTATATTTAATGCTTTCTCAACAGACCTCACATCCCGAAACCTTCGCTTCGGGCTGTGTATCTCAACAGACACGGAAAGGCCCGGGCCAATAACTCTATACTCTGGATAGATCCTTGCGGAAGGCTTAATAGATATGTACTCAGCCTCAAAAACACCCGACGCCTTCTCAGACAATACAGACTCGATGGAGTTGCTGTAGAGGGCCTTGGAGTCTATATGGAGATCCCTAGCATACTTCCTGAGCCTAGCGATATATATTTCTGAGGGGAATACCGCTCTAACCTCATCCCTAACAGGATCTATCTCGACAACAACATCGGGATCCTCATACTTAGCCCTGTAGCCATATCTAGACATCACAGCCTTACCGATCTCCCTCTTAAGCTCCTCCTTAACCTTTTCCCAATGCTCAAGCCTGAATCTATCAACGATCTCCTGCTGAGCCTCCTCCATCTCCACGGGGTCCCGGAACCCAATAAGAAAGGTCTCCACATCGTAGGACCTCAGGATCTTGGCAACCTTCTCCACATAATCCTCAACAACCTCATCGAACCTATCCCCACATATATAGCATGCTAGCCTGCCGGGCGCCTCCTCATTAGAGAGCTTCCTATACAGCTTCAGGAAGGGACCTCCAGCATTTATAGATAGCTGCTTAAGCAGACCCATATAGGCGTCCTCACCGGCCACAATCCTGCTGTGGATATGCATAGCGATAAGAATCTTGAGAGACGACCCCCTCTCAACGTTGGTTAGTCCAGTACCTAAACTAGCGAACAGTCTGCCTAGGCAGCGGTCGCAGAGCGGGTAGTTCTTAACCACCTCAACAGCCTGATCCAGGATACCGCTACCCAAAAACATCAGCCACAATGATGTATCCTAATTCTAATTTTAAATACTTTTAAAGATTATTTGATGATTAGTGGTGTAATCTGGATGGTGAAGGCGCCAAAGGGTTATAGGCATAGAACGAGAAAGCTCCTGAGAAAAAGGGTTAGGGAGAGGGGTGCTGTACCTCCGCTGAGCCTGCTCATGATCGATTATAGGGTTGGAGACAAGGTTCATATAGATATAAACCCAGCAATCCATAAGGGGATGCCCCACAGGAGGTTCCAGGGGAAGACAGGTACCGTTGTGGGGTATAGGGGGAGATCCCTTGTGGTCGAGGTGTATCTGGGTGATAAGAAGAAGATACTGTATACAAGGCAGGAGCATGTGAAGCCGACGCCCGAGGTCTGGGAGAGGGTGGTTTCGGAGTCGAAGAAGCTTATTGAGGAGGTAAGGAGCAAGATCCAGGAGGCTAAAGAGATTATAGCCAGAGCCAAGTAGAGGAGCCGGCTATGAAGATAATCAACTTCAAGGAGATACCCATAGCGCTTATAAGGAAGATACTGACTAGAGACAGGATAAGCGAGGGGGAGGCCGGGGACCTCCAGAAGAGGGTGCTGGAGTACAGTGAGCAGATCTCGAAGTGCCCTCCAGACCTCTCGGAAAAAATCTTTAACGAGCTTGTAGAGATGGGGTTTAGGGAGATAACTTCCGCACAGATAATCAATATATGCCCCAAAACAATCGACGAGCTGAAAACATTGCTCTATTTCGAGCAGGAGGTCCCGGACGAGGATGTTTTGAATAGGGTGCTGAACCTCCTAAAGGAATCATGCGAGTGTTAATGTTAATTTTTGTTTATAGGTATTCTAAAATGATGTGTGGGAAAGGTGTCACAATACAGGAGGTTTAGGGGGTTTCGATCACGGGTTAGGGATCTATATTACATTATTTTAGACTACATGCCCAACGGAAACCCCTTCGATCGCCATCTCCACCACAGGTCGATGCCTATCTCGCAGGCTGTAGGAACCAAATACTTCACACTCGTAGAGATCCTCCCACCACTGAATACGCAGGTCAAGCTTATGGAGAGGATGTATATTGAGCCCGTATACGAGAAGGCCTCGGGAGCACAGGAAGCGCAACAGGCATACAAGCTGGGGGAGCAGCTCCTGTGGCAGGATCTAACCCCGATAGCTAGAGACAACCTGAATAAAGCGCTTCGGGAGATAATCATCGAGAAGGAGAAGGTGTTTGTAGAGTTCTTTAATCAGGCGTCGCCAATAAATATAAGGCTCCACATGCTCGAGCTTCTACCAGGTATAGGTAAGAAGAGCCTTGAAGCCATACTGAGTGAGAGGAGGAAGAGGAAGTTCCAGTCATTTAAGGATGTTGAGGAGAGGGTCAGGATCCAGGATCCCGTGAAGATCCTTGTTGAAAGAATAATCGCCGAAATGATGGGCGGCGAGAAATACTATCTATTTGTGGAGCCTCCACCAGGGGACTCCGGGGCTAGATTCTTCAAGATGCTGGACTACCTCTATGCATACGTAAACTATAGAGAGCTTTGGTAGAGTTGTTTTTACTCGAGGAGCTGGGTGTAGAGCCCAACCTATATAGATGGACGGTAAAGACGCTCAGAGAGCTAGGCTTGAGGCCATCTAGAAGGCTGGGCCAAAGCTTCACGGTGAATCCAGCAATACTAAGGGACTTCGCTAGAGTATGCAGCAATCTATCTAGGGACAGGTGCGTGGAGATAGGTACGGGACTGGGTGTAGTCACATACATACTGTCTAAGTGCTGCAGAAGGGTTATATCGATCGAGAAGGACCCCAGGCTATATGAGTTCTCAAGAAAGCTCCTGTCTAGATACAGCAATATAGAGATCATACATGGAGACGCGCTGGAGCTCCTACACAGGCTAGAACCAAAAACGGTTGCCGGCACAGTGCCATACAGCATAACTGGGCCATTGCTGGGGGCTATAGCGTCGAGCACAGCCGAGAAGGTGGCTATAGTTCTACAGAA
>JALXCO010000173.1 GCA_026990885.1 Desulfurococcales archaeon | reverse complement strand
TTAGGGGTACCAACATGTTTGATCTCAGGGTTAAGGCCGTTAAGGAGCATGCGGATCTCTTTGGCGATAGGCTGTATGAGGTCGGTATGGAGGACTCGAAGCTTGTTCTGAGGTATGCGGCATGCCACCAGCAGTTCGCCATGCTGAAGGATTGGATCCTTAGCTACAGGGATCTACCGCTGGGCATGTTTGAGGTGGCCGACAGCTACAGGTATGAGCAGAGGGGCGAACTTGTTCTGGGCTTCAGGATGCGGAAGTTCAACATGCCTGATCTACATGTGCTCTGCAGGGATCTCGATGAGGCGATGAGGGTTAGCCTTTCTATCAGGGAGAGGATCGAGGAGGAGGCGAGGAAGGTTGGCAGGGACTACGTGGCTATCATAAACGTTACTGAGGGGTTCCTCTCCAGGTATAGGGATTTTGTTGCCGAGATCGTTAGGAGAGACGGCAAGCCAGCGCTGATCGTTGTCTATCCAGATGGGATCTACTACTGGGTCATAAACATCGAATACAACATCATCGATACAGTTGGCAGGCCCAGGGAGATAGCTACATTCCAGATAGATGTTGGCAACGCTGAGAGGTTCAACATAAAATATGTTGATGAGTCTGGGAACGAGAGGCACCCAGTTATAATACATACAGCTATTCTCGGGAGTATAGAGAGGTATATCTACATGCTTTTCGATACTGCAGCCAGGCTGGAGGCCGAGGGGAAAACGCCTTATCTCCCGCTATGGGTTTCCCCTATACAGGTTAGAATTATTCCTGTGAAGAGCGATCATCTAGACTACGCGTTGAAGGTATATGAGCAGATATCGAGCCATGGTGTCAGGTGCGATATAGATGATCGGGACGAGTCCCTAGCCAAAAAGCTTAGGGATGCTGGGATTGAGTGGGTGAACTATATCTTGATAGTTGGCGATCGTGAGGTGAAGACAGGCACCGTAACCGTTAGGGAGAGGTCCTCCGGCAAGCAGATGGTTTATGAGGTGGGTGACTTTATTGGTAGGGTTCTCGGTGAGTTGAAGGGTTATCCTAAGGTGGATCTTTCTATGCCTAGATTCCTGAGCAAGAGGCCATCGCTACCGTACCTCAAGGCCCTAGAATAGTTGGGGGCTTTATCGCGATAAGGCATTCAGAGGAGGTTCATTAAATCATTGTGCTCATCGAGCGACAGTTCATCATCAATATCTTTAATTCCATAGCTTGGATATAATTATTTTGTGTTGTGGATCCCCTACACCAGGCTTCATCTTCTTTATCTATCCCCCTCCAGCTTGCCTGTCTTCAGCAGCGACCGGCATCTCTCGCAGAACACGGCCGATTTCCTATCTACATCCAGTATATTGTTGCTGAAGTTCATCACGCATCTCCTATCGCTACAGTGGTGCAGGCCTAGAACATGGCCCACCTCGTGTAGTACTTCTTTTGATAGTCTATCTAGATATACAGCTCTATTACCGCTTTCCAGGCGGGGTGTATATACGGCACACACCCTGTTGATGGGGTCTGCGTGCCCGAAGACGAAGTTGTAGTAG
>JALXCO010000172.1 GCA_026990885.1 Desulfurococcales archaeon | reverse complement strand
AAGATGATTGAAGAGTTTAGAGTCAGAAGAGACGCTCTATATAACGAGCTAAGCAGTATACCTGGGTTCAAGGTGTGGAAACCCGAAGGGGCATTCTATATGTTTCCAAAGATAGACGAGATTCTAGACAACGTAGAGATGGATGTAGAGAGATTCGTAGAATACCTACTCGACAAGCACCACGTGGTAACGCTTCCCGGAACAGCGTTTCCCGATAAAGCAGGAGACACCTTCATTAGGTTCAGCTATGCAACATCGGTAGAAGACATAAAAGAGGGAGCTAAAAGGATAAAGAAAGCGGTAGAGGAGCTACTTAAGTAATAAGTAACCCGCCCCAGAACCAAGGTGGTCACAATCAGAAAGCCTAAACTATATATAACTAGAGAGCTATTCGAGGAGGCAGTAAAAAGACTTGACGAGGTATACGACTACGAAGTATGGGACCGGTATGAGCCACCTCCATATGATTACCTACTGAGAAAGCTACCTGAATACGATGCTGTCGTAACGCTTCTGTCCGATAGGATAGACTGCAACCTCATCGAGAGGATCTCGCATAGAACAAGAATAATATCCCAATATGCTGTAGGATACGACAATATAGATATAGAATGCGCAACAAGAAAAGGGATATACGTAACCAATACACCAGGCGTACTAACTGAAGCCACAGCAGACCTAACCTTTGCCCTACTCCTATCAGTAGCCAGAAGAATAGTGGAATCAGACCACTTCGTTAGATGGGGGGAATGGAAGAGGACGAAAACAGGGTGGCACCCGCACATGATGCTGGGAACAGAGGTGCATGGGAAAACTATAGGTATAATTGGGTTTGGGCGAATAGGGAGAGAGGTAGCCAAGAGAGCTAGAGGTTTCAACATGAAAATACTCTACTACGATCCTGTTAGAGCACCAGAGGACCTCGAAAAAAGTCTTAACGCGGAATACGTAGATCTTGATACGCTACTATCTAGAAGCGATTTCATAACGATACATGTACCTCTATCAAAAGAAACCAGACACATGATCAACGAAGACAAATTCAAGAAAATGAAGAGAGGCGCAATACTAATAAATACCGCGAGGGGAGGGATAATCGATACAGACGCATTAGTAAAGGCGCTCGAAGAGGGAATACTTGCCGGTGCTGGTCTAGACGTGTATGAGGAAGAACCATTAGATCCTAACCACCCATTAACCAGATTCAAAAACGTCGTTCTGGTCCCCCACATAGGATCCGCTACTAGGGAAACGAGACTAGCAATGGCAAACCTGGTTGTTGATAATTTACTGGCATTCGCTAGGGGGGAGGTCCCTCCTACACTGGTAAATAGAGAGGTCACAAATATAAGGAAACCTGGATTTTCATAGATCTTTTTCCATAGATAGTTTCTCTAGCTCGCCAAGTAGATCATATATAACATCCACATCATCGATCATGCAGCTACTAGCGTAGGGTTTAGCTGATACTCCAATATCGCATCTATATCTACACAGCACGCCAATCTTAACCCCGCTTTTATTCCTATAGATATACAGATCCAGATCCCTAACAAAACCCCCAACACACGCTATACACCACGAACCAGAAAAACACCTATATACCCGATCACCATATAGTTGTTTAAGGGCATCGACATCCACACCAATAATATAGATATATACCTCCAGGCTGGACACCTGATCACTCAAAACAGCTTTAATACAGTCTATCTTACCAGCCTCTCTACGGTAACCACCTCTACTAATTCTAAGCTCCAGCTCCACATAGTTGAGCTCAAGATTACTTCGAACCTTATCAACACTACATCTCTTAGCTACAGTCCTAGCTACCCTACTTATTGAGACGTCGCCTCTAGGCGTGATCATGAATCTAGCCACTACCTCTCTAAACATACAGCCATCAACACCCTAAGATAGATAGATACTCCATAATATCAGTTATGAACCTACCTTAAAACACGATAGAACCTTATTTTATATAAATTTCTGCCATACTATAAATTCAGGGTGCATATTTAAATTGTCAAAACAGATTCTAGAACAATTGCTGTGGACAGAAAAATATAGGCCGCGCAGCCTAAAAGATGTAGTTAACCAAGACGAAATCGTTAAAAGACTACAGGTGTTTGTGAAGGAAAAAAACATGCCCCATCTACTGTTTGTGGGACCCCCAGGTGTAGGGAAAACAACTGTTGCTCTGGCCCTAGTGCAAGACCTATATGGCGAGAACTACAGGAGATATGTGCTTGAAACAAACGCTTCTGACGAGAGAGGGATAGATGTGATAAGGACAAAAATAAAGGAGTTCGCCAGGGCCGCCGTGGTGGGGGAGATACCGTTTAAGGTTGTTATACTAGATGAGGCAGACAACATGTGTCTTCATCCAAAGACAAAAGTGTTGGTGGGGAGGCTGGACGATCTAGAGGTTAAAACATTAGAAGAGCTGTATAGAGAGTATGGTGATCGGGATTTCGATATACCATCGCTAAACCCCGAAACGTTAAGCCCCGAAAACGATAAGGGGCATATAGTGGATTCTGGGGAGGCGGATCTATACGAAATAATACTAGAGGACGGAAGCAGGGTTCTAGCTTCTCCGGAGCATCCTTTTTTCATAATAAAGAATAGGAGAATAGAAGTTGTTAGAGTTAAAGATCTAAGAAAAGGAATGGAGATAGCAACATTTAAAGATAAAATATCTAGATGCGCTAACTGCGGCAAAATATATTATAATACAAGAAACTACGAGGTCCCCTACTGCAGAGTATGTATAGAGAGAAAAGGAATTGAGAAAACAAGCTTTAACGTAGCTAGCCGTATAAGTGTTCTAGCTATAGGCTCCAAGAAGAATGGTTCTAAAAAGATCTATCATCCAAGATCAACACCCCTAAAAACGCTCAAGTCACCTGTATATATTAAAGTAGCTACTGTATTTAGGGAAAAGATCTATAGAAAAATACGGAGCCTAGGTGTGAAAGCATCATGCCACGGCAACGATTCACTGGTGCTATATGTAACTAGAGGAAATCACATATATATTAAAATAAAGGATGCTGGAGATCAAACAGCAAACATATTAGATCCAGGCATTGAACACCATAGAAAAGCTATCTATATAGATATCCATCCCTACATTGAGAGGCAGAAAGATATATACAGATATATCTATGAGGCTATAGGGATTTCAGGCCAGAAAAGTCTAGACGTAAAACACGTAAAGATCATATCGATAAGGTACCTAGGGAAACATAAGGTACTTAATATATCCATGAGGAAAAACAAAAACTTCTTCCTAGCCAACGGGATACTAACGCACAACACTTCAGATGCACAGCAAGCGCTGAGAAGACTAATGGAGATGTATGTTGAAACAACGCGATTCATACTTCTAGCGAATTACCCCTCTAAAATAATCGATCCCATACAAAGCAGATGCGCGTTATTTAGATTTACCCCATTGAAAAAGGAAGATATAGTAGAAAGACTAAAGTACATAGCCGAAAATGAAAAGGTATCATACGACATTGATGCGCTGGAAACTATATATGAGATCTCTGAGGGTGATATGAGAAAGTCGATAAATATACTCCAGGCAGCAGCAGCTCTAGGTAAAGTGACTGTTTCGACTGTATATAGAGTTGTAGGTCTTGCACATCCAAAAGAGATCAGAGAAATGATACAGCTAGCGCTCAACGGAAAGTTCGTTGAGGCAAGAGACAAGCTTCGGCGAATAATGGTAGATTATGGTCTTTCAGGTATAGATGTTATTAAACAGATACATAGAGAGATATTTTCTCCAGACATAAAGATTCCTGAGGATCTTAGAGTATACATAGCGGATTATACAGGTGAGATAAACTATAGGCTTGTCGAGGGTGCGGATGACGAAATACAGATAAACGCTCTACTGGCAAGACTCGTTATCCTAGGAAAGAAGCTTATGGGGTGAATGATTTATAAGTATACCGAGAACACGATACGCCAGAAAGGTACCATGGATCATAAAGTATCGCCCCAGAAGGCTAGATGAATACATAGATCAGGAAAACGCTAAAAACATATTGATCCAGTGGCTAAAAAAGTTTCCCAATGTCGAGAAAAAGGCAGTATTGCTGTATGGACCTCCAGGTGTAGGGAAAACAACCCTGGTAGAGGTGTTGGCTCGGGAATTTGGATACGATCTAGTCGAGATGAACGCAAGCGACTTTAGAAGGTCGAAGGATATAGAGAGAATAGCCATTTTGGCGTCGGATAAAACAAGCCTAGTAGGGAAGGGAAAGATAATACTGTTAGATGAGGTAGACGGCATACATGCCAGATCCGATGCGGGAGGCATTGAAGCAATACTGAGACTGATAAACATAACTAAGCAACCTATAATTATGACGGCCAATGATCCCTGGTCCCAATCCCTTAAAGAGCTAAGAGAAAACGCGATAATGGTAGGGCTGAAGAAGCTAGGTACAAGAGATATAATGAAGCTATTAAAGAGAATATGTGAGCAGGAAAACATTGAGGCTGACGAGGAAGCCCTGAGATTTATTGTGGATAGATCTGAGGGTGATCTAAGATCGGCGATAAACGACCTTGAAGCAATAGCTGAAGGATACGGCAAGGTAGATATCACAACGGTGAAGACCCTACTTAGGCAGAGAGACAAGGAGCAAGACCCATTCGAGACGCTAAGGAGACTATTCACTGCGAAATACGCGTGGCAAGCAAAGCAGGCATTAAGCAATAGCCAATTGGACTATGAGATGGCTATAGAATGGCTGAATGAGAACTTGCCGATACAGCTGGAGGATCCTGAAGATCTCTGGCGCGCATACGAATCGCTAAGCAGGGCATCAATATATCTAGGGAGAATAATAAAGAGTGGCGAGTGGGACCTCCTATCCTATGCTATGGATCTAATGGGTCCCGGCGTAGCCTTTTCAAGAAGAAACAAGAAGTGGAAGTGGGTAAAATATAGATTTCCAGAACGAATAAAGCTTCTATCAAAAACCAAGGAGACTAGAGAACTAAGAGAGACGCTAGCTAGAATCATAGCTGAACACACTAAGACATCCAGAAAAATAGCTAAGTCAGAAACACTACCATATCTTAAAGTCATATTTGAATCGAATATCGAGGAAGCCGCAAAATTATCGCTAGGGCTAAGACTGCCCGATAACATGATTAGGTTTCTAGCCGGTAATAATGCGTCTTCAATAATAAAGCTCGTTAACAAATACGAAAAAGAACTTTCTAAACTTAAGGGGGCTGAAGAGATACCGGTGGAGAAAGAGCAGGAGTCCAGGAAAGAAAAAAGTAGGAGGAGGCCTAGAGAAACAGAGAGGTCTAAGGAAACTAGGAAGATGGGTTTAGACAGGTTCTTTAAAACGTAACCCTATAAATCAGCAGTAATAATATATTTTTCAAGGAAGAAATGAAGACAGAGGGTAAATGTCCAAAACTATTAGTTACAGCATACACAGGGAAAGCTAAAGCTGCTATAAGGGAGCTTAGCGATCTAATATACATATATGACAACCAGGCAGAAATATTTGAAACCAGATATAGGGATGTTATTCTAGTATATACTAAAGCTGATGTAGACAAGAT
>JALXCO010000171.1 GCA_026990885.1 Desulfurococcales archaeon | reverse complement strand
GGCGTGGTGGGCTGGGTGGCTCAGAGGGGCGAGAGCCTAGTTGTAGAGGACGCTTACGCGGATCCCAGGTTCAACCCTGAGGTAGATAAGGAAACAGGATACAGAACGCGGGACATACTCGCCATTCCCCTGTTTGATAAGAAAGGTAACGTCCTTGGCGTGTTTCAGGCTGTGAACAAGCTTTCGGGAAACTTTTCCGAAGAGGATCTGGAGCTGTTTACCCTCCTAGGGGGATACGCCTCTTCAGCTATAGAGAACTCTTTGCTTCAGGCGAAGGTAAAGGAGGCTTACAGGGAGGCTATAATGAGACTTTCCCACGCGGCCGGGTACAAGGACCCTGAGACCTTCAACCACATAATACGGGTAGGGCTGTACGCAAAGCTGATGGGGGAGAAGCTGGGGCTCGAAAAAGAGGTTTGCGAGAACCTTATGCTTGCGGCCCCTATGCATGATATAGGGAAGATAGGTATACCCGACGCTATCCTGCTGAAGAAGGGGCGGTTGAACGATTGGGAGTGGGAGGTGATGAAGAAGCACACGGTAATAGGGTACGAGATACTCAAGGATAGCTCCAGCGAGCTACTGCAGATGGCGGCCCTGGTTGCACTCGACCACCACGAGAGGTGGGACGGGGCGGGCTACCCCAATGGGAAGAAGGGTGAGGAGATAAGTTTATGGGGCAGGATAACCTCCATAGCTGATGTGTTCGACGCCCTCCTCTCGAAGAGACCTTATAAGGAACCCTGGACGCTCGACAGGACCGTGGAACACATGAAGGGTTTAAAGGGAAAGGCCTTCGATCCCGATCTGATAGACCTGTTCTTCGAAAACATAGATGAGGTGATGCGTATAAGGGAAAGGTACAAGGACGAAGAGGTGTAAAGTATATTACCTGCTGTAAACAATCTTTACAAAAAGCAAAAGGCCTTCGCTTCCAGTGTTACCGGTGCTACCACGGCCCAGTTAGTGTAAATATTCTTTACACTTGAACTAAGGGTCCAGGTTTAAATATTTTGCTCACTCTTTGCTTAAAGGCCTTTCTGGATCCGGTACGTTAATTGCAGTTAACGTCGTAGGGTTTGAGACTTCTATTCTCCATCTCTTACCCGGGAGGTAAGCTATGCTTAAACTTCTCACAGGTTTTCTCGTAGGACTAGTGTGCCTTGACTTAGCACGGGGTGATACGTTCTACGTTTCCCCCGTTCATCTGGGGGATGCCTGCTCAACGGACTTCCCCTGCTCGTTCCAATTTGCCCTGAGCAAGGCGGAGAACAACGGAGAGTCTGACATCATATACGTGAACCCGGGCCTTTATAGGTTTAACTCGACCCTTACGGCTCACGTGGGAGACGGTATGGGACTTTCAATACTAGCCCTCGATCCATCGGATAAGCCCGTTCTCGATGGAGACTACGACGGGGACCCAAGCACCGATGACAGGATCCAGATTATGCAGCTTGCGGGCTGGAGTATAACCGTAGATGGGTTGATTTTCCGGAACGGTAAGGGAGATAACGGAGGGGCACTTTTCGTGGCCGGTGAGTTC
>JALXCO010000170.1 GCA_026990885.1 Desulfurococcales archaeon | reverse complement strand
GAAGAATGTACAATGAAGCACTAGGAAAAGCACACTTTGTGCTGTCAATGATAGGGTTCAACCTGCTGTATGGACCAATGTTCTTCTTCGCCGAGATGCCGAGAAGAATATACACCTACCTACCAGACACCGGATGGGGCTTCTGGAACATGATAGCTACGATAGGCGCATTCATATTCGGCCCATCCCAGCTAATAATGTTCGCCAACTTCCTCTACAGCCTAAAGTATGGAGAGCCAGCAGGGAACAACCCGTGGGGTGCATGGACATATGAGTGGCTAACCACATCGCCTCCTCCAGAGCACAATTTCGAGGGCACACCAGTCGTTGAGGGCAATAAGCTAAAGGTCATGCCCATAACAGCTGATGGAGGGGGTAACCACCATCATGTAAACGCCTTTAGCCCGTGGCCGTTCCTGATATCCCTTGGGCCGTTTGTGGCGTTTCTAGGGTTAGCGACCTCGCCGCTTATACTGGCTATAGGTGTAGTTATATTCCTTATAGCTGCGTTCGGCTGGCTGTACGATGACTATAGAGGAAAGTTCAACCTTATAGAGATTGTTGAGAGGGACAATGATAAGGATAAGGAGACATGGCCATTCAGCGGTATACATAGAGTTACCTTGGGTATGTGGGCATTCATTACCGGAGACTTCGTCTTCTTCACAGGGCTTTTCGGAGCCTACATATTCTTGAGGGCCAACAGCAGCTGGTGGCCATCAGGGCTAGAGCTACACAACCCTGTATTTGGAGTTATAGCTGTTACCGCGATGCTCGCTAGCGCTGCAGCATTCTATGCGGCTATCTCGAGTGCTAGGAAGGGTGATCTAACGGCTACCAGGGTGGCTCTTGTTGTATCGATCATAGCCGCCGTAGGGTTCGTGCTATTCACGGTGTTTGAGTATGTTGATCTGATGTTTAGAGGATTCACAATAAACAGCCCGATACTGGCTATACAATCGTTCTTCGCCGTTTCACTGGTGCATCTGGCGCACGTTATAGCTGGTATAGCTCTGCTGTTCTTCTTCCTAGCTAAGGCCCTGTCAAACAGGATCTATGTTGGCCACACGATAACCAGCATGCAGGCGTTCATGGTGTACTGGGGCTTCCTGGCAGCGGTAAGCGTAGCGATGTTCCAGGCCTTCTACATAATATAGAGGGATCATGGGGTTAAAGCCTTAATGAGCTCTCAACTTATTAAACCATTATGTTTTTTATGCAGATTCTATCCGGGATATACATCCCCCTATACATGATTCCCCCATACAATCCCTAAAACCCGTGTGAGGTGATATGTATGAGTGGATCTGAAGAAGGTCAGAACCAGAAATACGGATTCAATCTCAGCTCGAGTGTTGTGATAGGGCTATTCCTGATATTGATAGCATCAATACTATTTGAATCTGTACTAGTAAGCCAGTTCCCGGCACTGGCTCTACAGATAGTTATCGCCTTCACAGCGTTCCAGTTCCTGATCCTCGGCTTCATATTCCTCGGCCTCGCCTGGGAGATCGGCTGGGTAAAGTACGGCTCAGCAATAGCGTTCGCGCTATCCCTATGGCTCATAGTGAACCTCCTATGGGGTAGATAGAGATGACACTCTCCAAAGCAGATAAAGCATTCCTCTTCATAGTGATAGCCATAGCCTTCCTACTATGGCTAGGCATAATCATGGTACTGCTAGGAATACAGATAGCGCTACCAGTAGCTCCAGCACCGGCGCAAGCCGCAGGCGGTGGAGGAGCACAGCTAACACCAACAGTAGAGATCACGCTATATGCAGGGAAAACACCCGACGGCCAGCTGGGTTTCGGCTTCTCGCCAGACGAGATCACGTCTCCAGGTCCAGTTATTAATGTAAAGAGCGGCGACGTAGTAAAGATAACGCTCATCAATATAGACACGATTCCACACGCCTTCGCTGTAGTACCAACAGTTAAGCCTGTGGGCCCCGAAGTGCTGTTCAACTCCCAGATAACTACCCCGACAAAGCCTCTAGCGCCAGGGAAGAGCGAGTCGGTGATATTCGTTGCTGAGTCGCCGGGCGAGTACTTCTATCAGTGTCCGGTAGCTAACCACGCACCCCAGGGTATGTGGGGCAAGTTTGTGGTTAGCGGGTAAGCAATTTAACTAAACCTAAAATTCTTTTTTATTTTTATAGCGTTTCCCCACATGCTCGATATGCTCTAGCTCTCCTCTAACTTTTTCTGTGTCTAGCTAGCCTTACCTCCCCCTATTCTTTCTTTTCTTTATTGATTCAGCGATCTCGATGTATTTGTTCTATTATAAATATAAAATATATATACTATATATGTTTTTATTTTTATTATTTATATTACCTTACCTATATTTAAATAGGTATTGAATTCCTGAAGTTAAGTTTATATAGGTTTATGTATAATATATATTTGGGTGATAATATGATGGCTAAGGTCGACTACAAGGATAGAAACGTGTATAAGAATGGCTATTTTCCGATAGCCATTAGCGAGAACAGTGCCTTCGCAAGGATCCTGGAATACGATCTAAATATAAGGTATGAGGACCTTTTATATACCGACGGAAACAGAAAGCTCGCTGAGAAGCAAGCTAAAGGGAATGCGCTATCAAGGATCTTTAGATGGATAAAAAGCAACTAGATCACTATTATTGGTTTAATCCTTATATTTTTTTCCTCACTACATCTTTAGTTTAATTCTCTAACTTCTCGATCTGGTGAACAGTCCTACCTTATTTTATTGCACCGTAAAATAATTATAGCTTCAATATAATATGAAAGTTAGGTGTTTAAACTGGCCGAGCTTTTCAGCAATGATACAGTAAAGGCTATTCTAGATAGATACAAGCTGATCTGGAGCATAAACCACGCGTTAAGCCTTCTTGGGTGGGACCTCGAGACCTACATGCCTGAGCAGGGTGTTAAGGAGAGATCGATCGCGACATCACAGCTATCGGTTCTAGCCCACAAACTGCTTATAGATGAATCCTTCGTGAAGCTTGTTGATAAGGCTTCGGATATTAAAGATCTAAACGACTATGAGCGTGGAGTAGTAAGGGTTCTGAAGAGGGAGATAGAGAAGGCAAAGAAGATCCCACCCAAGCTGGTGGAGGAGCTATCACGCGTAACCTCGGAGGCAACGGTTGTGTGGAGGAACGCTAAGGCTGAAAACAATTTTAAGGTGTTTGAGCCTTATCTCGCGAAGATTGTAGATCTGGTGAGGGAGGTAGCCGATAAGCTGGGGTACGATGAGCATCCGTATGATGCTCTGCTCGATCTTTATGAGGAGGGTCTGAAAACCAGGGACTTCGATCGGGTTGTAGAAGTCATAACTCCGAGGCTCAAGAAGATACTGGATAGGGTAAGGTCAGATGGATACTACCCAGAGAGCCATCCGCTTGAAGATAGAGAGTATAGGGTTGAAGCTCTTAAAAGGGTTAATAAAAGTATACTCGAGCTGATAGGCTACGACCCGAAAACGCTGAGGCTAGACGTGTCTGCCCACCCATTCACAACGTCTATGGGTGTGAAAGACGTTAGAATAACTACCAGGTATGAGGGGAAGGATTTCAGGAGAAGCATTCTGGCAGTGATCCATGAGTATGGCCACGCGCTATACGAGCTTCAGATAGACGAAAAACTAGCCACAACTCCTCTAGCTAAGGGCGTTTCTCTCGGGATCCACGAGTCCCAGTCTAGGTTCTGGGAGAATATAGTTGGTAGAAGCAGGGATTTTGTAGATCTGATATACAGCATCGTTGCCGAGGAGCTGGAGTATGTGAGGGAATACACGCCTGAGGAGCTATATAGGTACTTCAACATCGTTAGGCCAGGCCTAATAAGGGTTGATGCCGATGAGGTGACCTACAATCTCCATATAGTCGTTAGATTCGAGCTGGAGAAGCTCCTTGTTAAGGGAGAGATCAAGGTGTCGGATCTACCGGAGCTGTGGGCAGAGCAGTACGAGGATAAGCTGGGGATCAAGCCGAAAACCTACTCGGAGGGGGTTCTCCAAGACATCCACTGGAGCGGGGGATCTATAGGCTACTTCCCCACATACACGATCGGGACAATAGTAGCTGCACAGATAAAGCATGCTATGGAGAATGATCTTGGGCCGCTAAGCGAGGTAGTAAGCAACAAGAAATTCGACTCTATAAAGACCTGGCTAAGAGAAAAGATACATAGGTGGGGCTCAACATACGATCCAAAAACACTGATGAAGAAATCGCTTGGAGAGGAGCTCAACCCAGAGAGGTATATAGAGTATCTAGAATCTAAATACATCAAGATATAGAAAATAAAACGGAGAGCCAAGAAGGGCATCAAGATTTTATCCATCCAACCCTTCTAGAGATCATAAATCTACTAAATATGCTCAACATAAGAGCCTTCCTAATAGGGGCAAGAAGTATAGCTATATATAACGTGGATATCGGAAGGGAAACACAGGACTGGGATATAACTATAGATAAGCCATTCACGCAGGAAATTCGTGATAGGATCACGAGAACACTTAGAAACAGAGGATTCAAGGTTCAGTGGAGGAAGTGGGGCTTTCTTATTGATAACGATATACATGTGGATATAAATTACACCCCCATAACTCTAGACCATGAATTTATTGAAAGATCCAGAGAAATGTACGAGAATCTGTTTGTTCCATCCTTAGAGGATCTTATAATCCTTAAGCTCATGTCAGGTGAAAGGAAAGATATAGATGACCTCAAAAAGATAATTCACCAAGCATGGAGGTCCCTAGACAGAGACTATCTATATAAGAGAGCTAGACAGGATCGTTAGCAGGCTTGAGCTGAGGTAGATATGCATAGAGATTCTAGGCTTATAAGGCTAATTCGCGGAATCTCCATACCAAGATACATGGGTTTTCTGCTCGACATGTGTGCACCTACAGGCTATACTAGAGAAGCAATAGATGCAGGGGACCTCTTGAAGATTGATTACCACCCGCCGTATGTGGAGTTTGAATGTAGAGATCCTGAAGGGGTGGTTGATGAAGCTAGAAGGAGGAAACTGAGGGTTTACCGTGGAAAACATCACATAACTGTAAGTGACGGTATATATAGGGCTAGAATATATATTTCTAGATCATCAAAACCTAAAAGACGCTGAAAGAGATCCCTATCAACATCCCATATCCAGATCGGCTTGAATAGGTTAGTAAGCTATGAATATATATGAAGCGATAACCGCCATCACTAAAGCTAGCTTGATTACTGGCGTGTAGAATCCGTATTTAGCCAGGGACCTCTCCCGTGAAGATATAGCCCTATACAGCACAAATACCGTGGGCAGTATCGCTACCAGAAAAATAAGATCTCCTTCAACAAAGATCAGATAGAGCACTAACCCAATGATTGAGATTTTACCGGTGCCCTCTATAAATGAAATGAGGCTCCTCATAGATATCTTGTCGAGTATTGTTCCGGCAATCTGATCCAGATCTAGAGGCCTCACAACGTTCAGAAGCATTATGTATAGTGCGAAAACGATCAGCGATCCTAGAAAGAAGGATCTGCCAGGATCGATATTCAAGGCTATCGACTCGGCATAGATGGATGCTGGATAGATCAATATGAAGAGGGTAGCTAGATATATCATCTCTCTATACTTGATCCATCTATACTCCCTAGGCATTATAGTAGATAGATAC
>JALXCO010000169.1 GCA_026990885.1 Desulfurococcales archaeon | reverse complement strand
CCTCTATACGAAGAGATTATAGCCCACAGAATCGGGCTGATCCCTCTAAAATCAGATGTAGCCGTTAGAAAGTATAGATCTCCGGAGGAGTGCAGGAAATGCTTCTCCTCAGATGAGGAGGGGTACCCAGCGGTTATAGGTACCGAGTGTGAGGGCTGTTTTGTTGGTGCTAGGCTGAAGGCGTATTCTGATGATGGCGTTGTTACTGTGTATTCTAAGGATCTAATCATCGATGATCCTGAGATCAAGCCCGTATACGACAACATACCGATAATTATTTTGGGTCCGGGGCACAGGCTGACGTTCGATGCTAGGATTAGGGTTGGTAGAGGGATTGAGCACTCCAAGTGGAGCCCCGTCTCGGTTGCCGGAACAAAGTATGTTGCCGTAATTAAAACAGGCAGGATTAAGGATCGGGAGGCGATAGAGAAAGCTAAGAAATGCGTTAATGTGTGCCCGGTAGATATTCTCAGTTTCGATGAGAAGGAGTCGAGCATTGTGGTTTCGGATCGCTACAGATGCACCTTGTGTATGCAGTGTGTTAAGGAGTGTCCTCCTGGATCTATCTCTGTTGAGCACGACGATAGTGAGTATATATTGTTTTTTGAGTCCACGGGTCAGTTGAGTTTGAGGAGCATACTTGATCTGGCTACAGAGCTACTTATAAATAAATTAGATGAACTCATTAAACAGGTAGAAAAGGAGGTTGAGGTGTCCTCAGGATGAGTGTTGAGAGGGGTATAACCAACTATATTTTGAGGAAAACCATTGTTGAGCTCAGGAAAGCCTCTAGAGCCAATAACGCGCCTATATGGAGAAGGGTTGCCGAGCTTCTTGAAAGGAGCAGAAGAAATAGGGTTGCCGTTAATCTATCGAAGATATCGAGGTATGTGCGTGACGGCGAGGTCGCTGTGGTCCCTGGCAAGGTTCTGGCTTCGGGAAGCCTGTCTAAGCCCGTTAAGGTTGTTGCTTTCTCATTTAGCGAGAGGGCGGTTAGGAAGATTAGGGATTCTGGTGGTGAGGCTATATTTATTCTGGATTACCTAAAGGTTAATCCTAAAGGATCAGGAACCAGGGTGATAGTATGAGCACCCTTAAAGCTGTTTTAGATGAGGTCAAGAATATATGTGGGGACTCTAAAACCGTGGTTATAGATGCTAGGGATCAGATTCTCGGTAGGCTATCGAGCGTTATAGCCAAGCTTCTTCTGGAGGGGTATAGGGTGTATGTGGTTAATGCTGAGAAGGCCGTTGTGTCTGGGGATAGGAAGAGGGTTCTGGATGGATACGCCCTTCTTCTTCGGGTTAAAACCCATAGGAACCCATATAAGCAGGGCATAAGGAGGCCCCGAAATCCCGTTAACTTTATTAAAAGAACTGTTAGGGGTATGCTTCCTAAGGAGAATACTAGGGGTATGATGGCTTTGAAGAGGCTGAAGGTGTATATTGGCGTGCCTGAGGAGCTGAAAAGAAGCAATCTGAAGATGATAAGGCTGTCTATAGCTGATGCCTCTAGACTAGGTAATAAATACGTCTATGTTGAAGATATATGTAGGCATCTCGGGTGG
>JALXCO010000168.1 GCA_026990885.1 Desulfurococcales archaeon | reverse complement strand
GGAAGGAGATAGCCCAGGTCGTCTACCAGGGCACCGTCGAGCCCCTCTACAGCCTCGTGCCCAGCACCATGTGGAGCTACGAGCCCGTCTTCAAGGAGAAGTACGGCGACGGCAACATAGAGCTGGCCAAGCAGCTCCTCCAGCAGGCCGGGTACAGCGAGGACAACCCGCTCCACGTCGAGCTGTGGTACACTCCCACCCACTACGGCGACACCGAGGCCGACCTGGCCGCGCTGATAGCCCAGCAGTGGGAGAGGACCGGCATGATCAAGGTCGACGTGAAGAGCAGCGAGTGGGGCCAGTTCGTCGACCAGCTCTCCAGCGGCCAGTTCATGCTCAGCCTCCTCGGCTGGTACCCCGACTACCTCGACCCCGACAACTACCTGACCCCGTTCCTCAAGTCAACCGCGAACAGCTGGACTGGCACCGGCTACAAGAACCCCAAGGTCGACCAGCTCCTAGAGCAGGCCAGCACCCTCACAGACAAGAACGAGAGGGCCAGGCTCTACGAGCAGGTCCAGGAGATACTGGCGGAGGACGTCCCGTTCATCCCCCTAGTCCAGGGCAAGCTCTACGTGGTCCTAGGCCCCAACGTAGTAGACGTCAAGATAAGCCCGCTCCAGTTCCTCATCTACTCCAGCATAGAGGTCCGGGGCTGAGTATCGCCAGTGCGGCCAGCCTTCCTCATCGTAGCGCTCCAGCACATAGTAGCCCGACAGGCTCAGCACCTTGCAGATGGCTATATGCAGGATGTCCTGCTTTTGCTCTTTGGAAAAATCCGCCACCCCCTGACCCAGCTCCTGCAGGCCGATCAGATAGAGCACACCATTCAGGTCGCGGGGTTTTTTGCCCAAAGATTTCTGCAATTGTAGCCTCAGTTGCAGCCACTTGCGCGTAGTTTCCGGGTCTTTGCCAGTCATTTCGTATCTTTAGCATGCATAGTTAGTAAAATTACCGCACTTCCGTGTCTTCTTTATATAAAACCCTGCTTGTTGATCTGGCCGATGTACTCTTTCCGGCCAGTTGTGCCGGTTGCAACCGGGCGCTGGCACGCAGCGAGGAAGTGATTTGCACCAGATGCCTGGCCCACCTACCCCGTTTCGATGATCCGCAGGAGCTGGACCTGCGCCTGGCCGGGCGCCTGCCGGTAGCAGCCATGGCCGGCTATCTGAAATACGAAACGGGCGGCCTCACACAGCGGCTTTTGCACCGCCTCAAATACCGCGGTCAGCGCCAGATAGGCCTTATATTGGGGGCACAATTTGGTAGCTGGTTGCGGCAACAGCCTTTTTGGCAGGAGGTTGATGCGATTGTCACTCTGCCGCTACACCCGGCCAAAGAAAAAAAGCGCGGTTACAACCAAAGTGCCTTGTTGGCCCAGGGTATAAGTGACGCTACCGGCCTGTCTGTGCTGAGCGATGTGGTGCAGCGGTTACGCCCCAGCGCCAGCCAAACGCGCAAAAGCCGGGAGGCGCGCTGGCACAATGTGGCAGGTATCTTTGCCGTAAAAGATACCGCAGCCATCGCTGGCCGCCATGTGCTGCTGGTGGATGATGTGCTCACTACGGGCG
>JALXCO010000167.1 GCA_026990885.1 Desulfurococcales archaeon | reverse complement strand
GAATTATATCATTGTATATGGAGTTATAGCTATTGCGGCTAGCATCAAATAGGTACATTATAAAAGATCTTAAGCTAGGTGGTGTATAGACGTATAGATCAAAAATACCCTACGACTACAATATACATCTAGCTACACTACTATTTTTCATAACTCTACATGCAACAGCACCGTATCTCCCTCAGCGTGTTGTGGAGCTTGGCGGTACACCTATATTGGTGGCTACATTAGGACCTGCATATGCCTTTACGGCACTGGCTCTGCGACCTATTTCTGGTATTTTATCGGATAAAGGATACACGATAAGGCTATTGATTACGGGATCCATAGTTAATGCTCTAGCTCATGGCATGTTTCTTATATCTGCATCGGTCATAGCTATATATATAGGAAGGCTAATTCAGGGCCTCTCAATAGCTTTATTTATTCCGGCGTCGCTTCACCAAGCCGCTTTAGGTAGCGAGAACAAGGCTGTTAGATCTATAGCTGTTAGAAGTACAATGATAGGGTTATCCCAAGCGTTAGGTCCTGGAATAGGTGGTTATCTTGTCGAGAACTATGGTTGGGAGTATCTTTTTTCCTTTTCGATATTGGTTTCGATTTTAGGTTTGCTTTTTATAGTTTTAGGAAGAGATAGCTATAGTAAGGGTTATGGGAGCGTTATAGAGAGATCAGATACGAAATACGATAGTGGATTTAGTAGGTTTAAAAACCTGCTTAATGTGAGTTTTATAACATCTACATCTGTACTGTTTATATATAGCATGAGCTATATGTCGCTAATTATGGCTCTTCCAGCTCTGCATGAGGAGTTAGGATTGGGATCGATACTGGTAGCCATATTTTTCACGGCGCTAGCCGCTACCAATCTATTAGCCAGGATAATATACGTAAAAATTGTGAGTAACGGTAACGCGGAGTACCTAGCTCTTGCCGGTGTTTTCTCTACATTTATGGGTTTTCTGCTTGTATCTCTAGATCCTATCAGTGCCTCAATAGTGATGTGGGGTATGATTTCTGGCATCGGTGTCGGATTTTTGTTTCCATCCTTACAGATTATCGCATTAACCAGATTGAAGCCAGAGGTTAGGGGTATTGGTGCTAGCATATATACGTCGATGTTTGATCTAGGATTCCTGATCGGTCCTCCAATACTGATAGGTTTTACAGGTAACTATATAGAAGCTATAAGATACTCAGCACTGATCACTGGTCTTGGATTCGTTCCTCTAATCATTAAGGTATATATTAATAAATTTAGAGGGATTAAATAGGGATAATATACATCGAGGTTATCGAATAATAATCGATGAATATATTTATAAGCTCTAAAATTTATTTTCTGAAGGTGACCCTAATTTTCTGTGGAGAGTCTGAGCCAGAGTGAAAGTGAAGTTCTGGAGAAGCTTGTGAAGATCGGAAGAGGCAACATAGATGAAATATCTGTGAAAACAGGCATCCCAAAAAGCACTCTAGCATCAATAGTCCAGCTACTTAAAGATAAAGGGCTAGTTAAACTATCTAGGAAGACCAGAACTATATACAAGATAACTAATGAAGGTCTAAAGGCTATAAATAGATTTCCGGAGGAAGAGCTATACGATCTGTTAGTCGCGAATAATGGGAGCATTGAGATATCTCGAGTAAAAGAGATTCTGGGTGAAGATAGGGCTACAATAGCTATAAATTGGGCTTTAAAAAGAGGTATGGTTAGCATTGCGAAAGGTGTCGTTAGGTTAACTAACAGGGAGAAAGTGAATGAGCTTAAACTGTATAGAGATGCCTTGCTAAAAATAAGAGAAGGTGATCAGGTAGCCAGCATAGATCAGAATATAATTAGAGAACTCCTGAAGAGACGCATGATTGAAAAGAGGGTGGTTGATGAGATCATAATTGAGGTTAGCGAAAAAGCAAAAGAGATGATCTCTGTAGCTACCCGCTATATATCTAGGATCAACACCGATGTTATAGTAAATAAGCTATGGAAAAAATATAGAATTAAGCCATACGATGTTACTGCTGAGCCACCATTTAAGTATCCTGCATTTAAGCATTTCTACGTCGAGTTTTTAGAGATGCTTAAAGATATAATGATATCGCTTGGTTTTGAGGAGATAAGTGGTGAGATCGTTATTCCTGAGCTATGGAATTTTGATGTTCTTTTCCAGCCTCAGGATCATCCAGCTAGAGAGATCCATGATAACTTGTTAGCGGATGCAGATAAGTTGCCAAAGCAGTTGTATATGGATCTTCTTAGAAAGACGTCTGAGATCCATAGGAAATACTGGAGATATGAGTTTAGCGAAGATCAGGCTATGAGACTGGTATTCAGAAGCCAAACAACAGCTATTACGATCAAGTATATTCATGAAAGAAAGGAGCCTCCGGTTAGGGGATTCATAATAGGCCGTGTATTTAGACGTGACGATATTAGTGCTACAAGACTACCAGAGTTTCATCAGTTGGATGGGGTTATTATGGAGAAAGACATGAATTTCAGAAAACTGCTTGGCGTTTTAAAACAGATAGCTAACTCACTGGGCTTTAAAGAGATCAAGTTTAAGCCTGCCTATTTCCCATTTACTGAGCCCAGTGTTGAGGGCTACGTCAGGATAGGGGAGCTTGGTTATGTGGAGATCTTTGGTGCGGGACTATTTAGACCAGGTGTTCTGGAGCTTGCGGGTGTCAAGCATAATGTTGGGGCTTGGGGTATGGGTGTTGATCGTATGGCTATGGCTTATTTAGGCTTAAATGATATTAGATCTCTTTACTCATATGATCTTAAACTAGGTAGCAAGGGTGTTGTTTTTGCCCGTAGTTAAGTTGAGTGTAGATAGGATCAATGATCTTTTAGGAGTGGATCTACAGCTCGAGAAATTAACAGAGCTATTATTCAATCTTAAATCCGAAATAGAAGAAATAGACGACAAATATATAACTATAGAGATCAATAGCGATAGACCCGATATGATGATGAGCGAAGGCGTAGTAAGAGCTCTTAAAGGCCTACTGGAATTAGATTTGGGCGCACCAAAATATATATATGAAAACATGAACGCTAGCTTAGAGATATACGATGTACCCTCGAGAAGATATATAGCTATGGGATTTGTTTTAAACATTAAGCGTCATGAGGATTTGGTTGATGAGCTTATACAGTTCCAGGAAAAAATACATACAACATATGGTCGCAACAGAAAGAAGATAGCTATTGGGATACATGATGCAGATAAAATCGACTCGTATAGCTGTAGATACATGCTTGTTGACTTAAACACGGAATTCATTCCGCTGGATATAGGTAGATCAATGTCTATTAAAGAAGTCCTAAAAAGCACTCCTCAAGGCATTAAATATGGAGATCTTTCCCTATATGATGGTAAACATCCAGCAATTATATGTGGAGACGAAATCATTAGTCTGCCTCCAGTTATAAATTCAGATATAACTAGAATCGATTATTCAACAAAAAATATATTGATCGACGTAACAGGTATAGATCGTGAACTAGTTAACGGGATACTCGAGCTACTGACAACCACGATTGCTGAGGGATCTTATACTAGAAATATAGGAAGAGTACTGCATATAGATAAAACTAGCAGTAATGCTACAGGATCTTATCTGCCAACATATAACATGAGCGAGATGTCTTTGGATACGGATCTAGTTAGGAAGACGATAGGTCGCGATATTGAGATAGGTTCAATAGTCGACAGTCTAAGAAAAATGAGATTCGATGCATATACAGCTAGTGAAAGAAGCATAAAAGTTTATGTGCCGCCATTTAGGCTCGATATCATGGAGCCGATAGATCTTGTTGAAGATATAGCTATAGCTATAGGATACGGCAATTTAGAGCCCGAAATCGTTCCATCATTTATGCCTGGTAGATATACAGATATGACGATTGCTGGCAGAAGAATTAGAGATCTAATGATTGGTTTAGGGTATTCAGAGATATATACCCATATTTTAATGCCAGACTATATAGTTGAGAAGCTATCCCCCTATAAATATCTAAAGGTGTTGAATCCAGTATCAAGCGAGATGTCGGTTGCTAGACCCTCTCTTATCCTTTCATTGCTTAATTTTTTAAGGAGGGTTCAATACGATCCGAAACCAATTAAAATATTTGAAATTGGGGAAGCTATAGTAAGAGGTGATGATGGATACTGGAAGACTGTATATAGGTTATCTGCGGCTTTAATGGATCATGAAGTGGGTTTTGAGGATATACAAGCCGATCTCTACGCATTGATTAGAGCGCTAAATCTCACGCCATCGGTAGAGCCGTATAGCAATCCATTATTTATCGAGGGTAGATGTGGTAGATTAAAGGTAGATGGGGTCTATTTAGGGGTTATTGGTGAAGCTAATCTAGATATATTGGAGAAGCTAGAGATAGTGTATCCTATAGCGATGTTTGAAATAGATCTAGATAAGCTAGTTAACTTTATTATGAAATAATTATATCTTGAATATATCTAAACATATATATACCCTAATTTCTATAAACATATACTCGGCGTGGGAGTTTGGAAACAACTGGGCGAAAAGTATAGTAGTTAAATGCTTAAGATGCGGATCTATCAACACTCCTTCGATCTTTACATATATATGCAGAAAATGTGGAGGTCCCCTCGAGATACTTATAGACAATAATAGAGAGGTAACATTTAATAGTAACTTGAAATCCATGTGGAAATATAGAGACATGCTACCTATATTTAAAAATACATACATAGTTTCTTTAGGAGAGGGATATACCCCTCTAGTTAAATGTAGCAACCTGAATAGGAGCATCTTCGGTCTAAAAAATATATATGTCAAGAATGAGGGCTTAAATCCAACTGGGAGCTTCAAGGATCGTGGTATGAGCCTTATAGTGAGTTTAGCTAAAACCGTTGGGATACGTAAATATATAGTTGCTAGCACAGGAAATACAGCCGCATCTGCAGCAGCATATGTAGCTAGAGCTGGAGGAGAGCTGGATATTTATCTTCCCAGAAATAGGGTTGCTAAAGGCAAGATTCTGCAGGCACTTATATATGGAGGAAGAGTCAAATATGTTGATGGGAGCTTCGATAAAGCTTTAGGTAGGGTGAAGGACTTACTGGGTAGCGGTGAGGAGTATTATCCTTTAAACTCAATTAATCCTTGGCGTCTTGAGGGCCAGAAAACGATAAGCTATGAGATTGTCGATCAATTAGGCTTCGCACCCGATTGGGTATTTGTTCCTGTAGGCAATGCTGGGAACATATATGCTATTGGAAAGGGATTCATAGAGCAGTATGAAATGGGTATTATAGATAAGTTACCGAAGATCGTTGGTGTTCAGGCATCAGGCTCTGATCCCATGGTTAGATCATGGAAAAACGGGGGTCTAAATATGACTCCCGTAAGCAATCCCCGGACAATAGCGTCGGCAATAAGAATAGGTAACCCTGTTAATTGGTTTAAAGCTTTCAAAGTACTTAAGGCACTAAATGGCGATATGGTTAGTGTTGACGATGATCTAATCTTAAAGTTTCAGTATTTACTGGCTAGATATGAGGGCATATTGGTTGAGCCAGCAAGCGCGTCTTCATTGGCTGGATTATATAGGTTTGTGGAGGAAAATATTATAGACCCCGATGAATCTGTTGTAGTTATAGCTACTGGGAATGGTCTTAAAGATCCTAGTG
>JALXCO010000166.1 GCA_026990885.1 Desulfurococcales archaeon | reverse complement strand
TCTCCCTAACCGACATCTCGACTAGAAGCGATAGATAGTCGAGCTCTATCCTCTGGTGGTGGCTCAAGAAGCACCCTAATTCTATAAGCTAGAAGATAAAAGGACTCAAAAACAAAACCCCGCTTCATGCTTTCAGATGCCTATCGAACCAGTCGAGTATGAGCTTGTATCTCTTTAGCCTGGATCTGGGCTTACCGACCCAGCCAAAGGTGTGGCTGCCCTCCCTAAACAGTGCTATAGCTGATTCCTTTCCGAAGTACTTTAGGGCTGTGTGGAAGCTCAGCGACTGATCTATATAGCACCTATAGTCATTCATGCTATGGATAAAAAGCACGGGTGTGGAGACCCTATCGGCGTAGTATATGGGTGATTTCTCCACAAGCCTCTCTCTACCCCTAACTACATCGCCCCCTATTTGGTCTGGGACAAAATAGAATCCAATATCTGTTGTACCGAATTCAGCCTCCCAGCTCGAGATCCCGTTCTGCGATACCGCTGCCTTGAAGATGTCTGTGTGGGTTATGATCCAGTTGGTCATGAAGCCACCGTAGCTTATCCCAGTAACCCCTATTCTAGACGGATCTATAACCCTGTATCTATCAACCACGTACCTGACCCCCTCAATAAGATCCTCATAATCCCTAGTACCGTATCTCCCCCTTATATCGGCAAACTCCTCACTGTACCCATCGCTCCCCCGGGGATTGATGTATATCACCGCGTACCCATTGCTGGCAAGTAGCTGGTGCTCAAACATGAAGGTGTACCCAAACTTGCTTTTTGGACCCCCATGGATATTCAGTATAGCCGGGATCTTTCTCTCACCCTCAGCACCGTCGGGTATCATTATCCAGCCCTCAACAAGCTCGCCGTCCGACGCCTCGAAAACGAACCTCTCCGGCTTCACGAATCTATAGACACGCTTCAGGAACTTATTGAAGTAGGTTACCTGCCTCTCCTCTCCATTACTAAATACATATAGCTCGGCTGGATTGACAGGGTCTGTTTTTATATAGGCTATAACCCTCTGATCCTGAGAAACATCGAATTCATCTATCACGAAGTCCCCATCTATAACCGGCTTGTGCTCGGAGCTATCTATGCTGTATTGATACAGGGTGAACCGGCCCCCATCGCTAAGCAGGTAGTAGACGTTTCTACCCCTTATCCTCACTCTAGGTATGGACGCGTTGGGACCTCTAAGATCGTGGTACACCCTCCTAGCCAGCCCCCTACCCTTGGGTGACTCGTACGCCATAACCTCCCCGCTATCCAGATCTATCAGCAGAAGCCTAAGATGGGTTGCGAACCCACGCTCAAGCCTATGGGCCTTCACAGCTAGGATGCTACCTTTAACCGATAGGCTCTCCACATAGTAGCTCTCTCCATTAGCTAGGTAATCCATAGCTCCGGAATCGAGATCCATAACAGCTATTTTAGCTAGATAAGGCCTCTCGGGATCGTCGCTCAGCGCTAAAGCAGCAACACCCCTATCCGGCTCATAGTCAAACGCCACGACATTCATGTCTTTTGGTGTTAGCGGCTCCATATACCCGGATCTGTGGTCTATCAGGTATAGCCTATTCCTATAGCCGGCCACAAACCCTACGGCATCGAACCATATGGGTATCTTGTCGGAGTAGATGTAGTCGGGATCCTGATCATCCACGGGGTCCCTCAACAATACCAAGATAAGGCCTTCTCCCACATACCTGAATCCCAGAACAGGTTTATCCAGCTCTATAAGGGTCTCCCTAGCAGATGGGCGCCTCCAGTACACAAGCCTCAGCTTCTTATCCTTGTCGCTGCTTCCGTGGGATATATAGATCAGGGACTCATCATCAACCCATACAGGCGTGCTCTCCCTGCCTTCATCTGTCGAAAACACCAGCTCCCCTGTCTCGGACTCTACTACATTGACTCTTGATCTGTAGGTGTTTCCATCTATATCGGGCTTGGTCGCCGTTAAAGCTATGAGCTCTCCGGAGTTATTCAGCTCTATATTCGAGATCGATGTGAATGATTGGAAGGTGTCGGGAGCTAGTTTCAGTTTGTTCTCTCTCAAAGCGTATCCCGTTTTTCGATATATAGGGAGCGATATAAATTTATATTAAAGGTAGTTGCCTTCTTGATTATATACCAGATCGATAGGGATAAGGGGTATATCAAGGTTGGTGTCGAGAGCGATGACGATCTGTGGGTTCTAGCCATGGTAATCTCGGAGGGCGATCTGGTTGCGGCTAGAACAACCAGAGATGTAAGTATAGATGGCTCGAGCAAGAGGAGGATGCCGATGACGCTAACCATAAGGGTTACTGGGATGGAGTTCCAGGCGTTTTCCGGTAGGTTGAGGATTAAAGGGGTTATTGTGCATGGGCCTGAGAGGTATGGGCTCAAGGGATCGTACCATACCCTCTCTATAGATGTGGGCTCCGTGGTAGAGATATGGAAGGCTGAGGAGAGGTTGAGTAGCTGGATCATTAATAAGCTGAGGTCCTCCAGCCAAAAGGGTAGGAGGGCCATTCTGGTTGCGTTGGATTACGATGAGTACTCGATCGCTCTCATTCAGGGGCAGGGTATCAGGATCCTTGCTGAGGGGTCCTTCAGCGGTGTGAGCAAGAGAGATCATTCATCATATACGCAGTTCTCGAGCGAGCTGGAGAAGCTTGCTGAGAGCATAGTTGATTCGGTCTCAAGGTATAAGCCATACGCAATCGTGATCGGGTCTCCAGGGGACCTCAAAAAAAGGCTTAGAGATATGATACTGGAGAGGAAGATAGGTGGTGTAGGTATATATCTAGACTCGGTATCTATCGGTGGGCGTCCAGGGATCAATGAGCTCGTTAGAAGAGGTGTGGTTAGCGATGTTCTAAAGCACTACTCCATTATAGAGGCCCAATCTATCTTGGACGAGTTCCTCAAGAAGGCTTCCCAGGAGCAGGAGATGGTTAGCTCCGGGCTTGACAGTGTCGAGAAGGCCTCGAGCATTGGGGCTGTTGATAAGCTTGCTGTGATCGATGATCTTTTGAGATCGGATCTTGAAACCAGAAGAAGAATAGATGAGGTAATAATGAATGTGGAGAAGAACGGGGGTAGGGTTATAATAGTCAGCTCGGAGAGCGATGTTGGATCAAAAATAAAGATGCTTGGCGGAGTGATAGCTATACATAGATTTAAGGTTTATCACGGGTAGCGCCATCCTCCAGACCAAGCGGTGTTGCGAAGTGAAGTACCCTCTGCGGGAAGGGTATGGTTATACCGTTCCTCTCCAGCTCCTTCTTTATCATCGCAACGAGATCCTTTCTTACATCAAGGTAGGTCTGGGGGACCACCCACGCCTTAACCAGTATATTGACCGAGCTATCCCCCAGCTCGCTCACGACAAGGATGGGGGGTGGCTCAGCAAGCACTAGGGGGTGTCTGTCCAGTATCGATTTTATTATCTCCAATGCCTTGTTGGGGTCGTCATCGTATGATATACCTACATTCAGGACTACGGCTCTGGTCTTTAGCTTTGTTCTATTGATTAGCGAGGATGTGAATATGGTGTTGTTTGGTATCCTAATGATCTCTCCATCCAGACCCCTAATATATGTTGAGAGCATCCGGATATCTATTATGAATCCCCTTATATCGCCACCGATCTCTACATAGTCCCCTATATTGAAGGGTCTCTCAAAATAGTTGAGTATACCCGCAAAAAAGTTGCTTAACAGGTTCTGTGCGGCGAACCCAACAACTATACCCCCTATAGTTCCGGCGAGGACCAGTCCCGAGAGGTCTATCCCCGCGATACCCAGCGCTACAGTTAGTCCTATTAAAGCTATCGCGTAGAAAACGGCCTTGGATATCCCAGAAGCTATGTGGCTTGGTATCCTGGTGGATAGCGTCTTTAGAGCTATACTCGATATCTTTCTAGCGATCAGATACGTAACCACCAGAACAACAACTACCTGGGCAACCAGAAGCGCATGTTGCGGTATTGCGGCTAGCTCCCTAATTATGTTGCCTGTTGTCGCGTTCAATACGCTTTCTGTCGCCTCCTGCAGCTGGATTGAGTCCAGAACCATGTATGTGGCACCCTACCTGGGGGTTATAGAGCGTATATTGCTACAGCCCCTCCTCCATTATATACGTTGTCTTCTTGCCGTACGACGCCGCGTACGGGGCTATCCTGCTATAGTTCCTGCATGGGGGTACATTATCCAGCTCTACGGTTGCGATCGCCTTCCCTATAGCCATGCTCCACCGGATACTGGCTTTTATAGTTTCTATGGCTGGCGGCTCCCCACCACACATGTATATGCTTAGGTGCTGGATTGGCACCACTAATCTAGATATGGTTACCCATCGATCTGACTGGTTAGCTATGTTTAGGACGGCATTGATTGAGAACGGGTCTTCTCCGCCGCTATAGCTGCTTGACTGACTGCTTAGCTCTACATTGTAGTATCTAACTATAATCCCTGATTCAGGTGAGCCGTATAGAGCCAGCTTGTATGTCGGCGAGTGTATTATGTCGAGGAGGCTGTATGTGTTGTCTCTCTTTATATAGATCGCTATATCCGGCAGGAGCCTAGCTCTAAATACCCCTCCACTGTTTGGCGGTAGCATGACGGGGTTGCTTATTCTCATCATTAGGTGGCTATACATCTTTCTCGGATCGTTGTTCCAGTTGTCGGGAAAGATCTCGAGTGCATCGGCGTTGTTTACCAGCTTCTCAATCTTAGCCCCGTACGTGTGGAGATCGCTGTATGAGATCAGCTTGTATGATGCGCTGTCTTCGGGTATTATTCTAGTGTATCTATAGGTGTCTGCCGATACTCTGGCTATTCTAATCTGTGACTCGTATATATTGAATTCTACAGTTTTATGTGACTTCAGATCTATAGACCCATACATCAGCCAATCCCTTGGCTTGAAGCTGTATTTTATCCCTATATTCTTCGCTGATTCCTTATTTGGATTAATAGTGTTTTGCCCTATCTGGCTTGTTGAGGCATAATTATAGATTTTTAAGAATCCTAATGCATCAAATTATCTAGGTGTTTATTTGGTTAGTAAGCTGTATATAGATCTGGATAGCACGCTGGTGATTAATCCTTTAGAAACATATGTTAGGCCGAGACTATACAGCAGGGTCTCTAGACTTCTGGGGATCAGCGAGGAGGAGCTCTCAAAACTCCTCGGTAGCTACCACCTGAAGTTCGCTTCAGCTGGAGATATACGATCGTACGACTGGGACTATCTACTGGGGGAGATCTTGAGGGAACGAGGAATCGATAAGTCGGCATTGAATGATCTGAGCTTTGAGAACCTCTTGAGGGAGGGCTGCAGCAATACCGTTGTTCTCGACGACGCCCCCATGGTTCTTCAGAGGCTTAGAGATAGAGGCTACAGGCTGGTTCTAGCCACAAACGGATTATGGAAATACCAGGAGTGTGTCCTGAAGGAGTCTGGACTGCTCCCCTACTTCCACTCAGTGATCACCCCGGATAAGGCGGGATGCCTAAAGAGCTCAAGAAGGTTCTACGAGTATGATGGAGACCTTAACGATAGCGCGTCTGTGGGGGATAATCTGGTTTTCGATATCTACTACCCCAAGAGCTATGGCATGGTAACTATATTGGTGAAGAGACCGTGGAATGTGGGCAGCAGGTATGCGGAGGCTATAGGCCTCAACCCTAATGATATTAGGCCTGACTATGTTGTGACTGACTTGAGGTCG
>JALXCO010000165.1 GCA_026990885.1 Desulfurococcales archaeon | reverse complement strand
GAGGAAGGGGTTAAGACGTTGAGGAGAATAGTTAGCGGGCTGAAGAGAGGGGCCCAATGATATATAGGGCACCTCTACATGTTTCCGGTTTTTGGAGGCCAGCCATACATAGTGATCCCCTTAGGTCAGGCTCTATCGGTGCTGGTGTTCTTCTAGCTCCAGAAATCAGTGTTGAGTCTGTAGTTCTAGAGGATCTGGGTAGGGGGGAGACCTGCTATGCCTATCTCAACAATAGGTGTATCCATATAGATCCCGTAGAGAGATTCGCCACAGACTTCAGGGAGCTGGCCAAGGTATCTATATATATAGACTCGCCCATACCCATAGGCTATGGGGGTGCTCTCAGCGCTGTATCCTCGCTGAGCTACATACATTCAGCCCTATCCACTAGCGCAGGTTCAGGGGACCCCTCCAAGCTATATAGCGAGGCCTCGAGATACGCGCACATATATGAGGTTCACTCCCTTACGGGCTTGGGGGATGTGGCTGCATTAACCACTGGAGGCGGCCTGGTTGTTAGGGTGAGGCCCGGGGGTCCCGGGGTGGGGGAGGTTATGTCTATAGATCCTGGTGAGGAGCTCCTGGTTTTTGTTTTGGGGTTTAGGGGCGGCTACACCACTAGGGATATGCTTAGGGGTTTGATGGATAGGTTCAAGCTGTATGGGGAGCGTGCTTTCAGCTCTTTCATTCGTGATCCGTCTATAGATAGATTCATTGAGGAGTCCCAGCGATTCTCTAGGAATGTGGGTTTTCTAACCAGCGATCTGGAGGGCTTGCTGAAGGAGCGTTTGGGTTCATCAATTAGAAGGGGGGAGGTTGCGGGGTACTTCGTTAAGAAGAGGCTTCTCCTAATATTCGTCTATGGCCGTAGAGATGTGGGTGGTGTTTCCGGATCTATACTGTCTGTTGCGCGGGATCTAGATCTGGATTACCTGGGTATATACAGGCTGACACGAAAGAGATTCAGGGTAGGGAGAGTTGAGCCACATACCAGAGGATCATCCGAGAAGGGAGTCTCTCATACTTAGGGAGAAGCTCGTCGAGGGCTTCAGAGAAGGTATTGTAGTTCCCCAGGGACTCATAGCGCATGGGCGTGGGGAGTGCTTCGACTACCTTATAGGGGAGAAAACAATAGAGCCAGCGCTGAAGGCTATTAGGGCGGCCGCTGCATCACTCCTGATGGCCTCGTACCCAGTTATAAGCGTGAACGGGAATTCAGCCGCGTTAGCCGCTGAACATATAGTTAGGCTATCGAGAGCGATCGATGCGGTTATAGAGGTTAACCTCTTCCACAGAACCGAGCGGCGAGCACGGCTTATAGCGGAGAGGCTGGCTGGGCTCGGGGCGAGGGATGTTGTGGGTGTGGACGATGTTGTTGAGGGTGTTCCTGGCTTGTCCAGCGATAGGAGGCTTGTGAGTTCCCGAGGTATTCTGAAGGCCGATGTTGTTTTGGTTATGCTTGAGGACGGGGATAGGACTGAGGCTCTTAGGAGGCTGGGTAAGTTCGTTGTTGCTGTAGATCTCAACCCGCTGTCTAGAACGGCTAGAATGGCCAACATAACTATAGTCGATAACGTTGTTAGAGCGCTGGA
>JALXCO010000164.1 GCA_026990885.1 Desulfurococcales archaeon | reverse complement strand
CCTCGGCTCTGATGTAGCTCTATCCGATCTAGTTAAGCTCCAGATCGACAGGTGGGGACCCCTATACAGGAGTATAGAGAGGAACAGAAGCTACATAGCGGAGATCATAGATATAGAGGAGGAGAAGTTCAGAAACCTAATCTCCAAGGCTCCAACGATAGTTGCTAGATACCTTAGGCGCAGCCTCGATCTGGACTCGCTCATAGAGATATACGACTCCCACGGCATACCCCCAGAGATAATTGAGGCCGAGCTCTCCAGGAGGGGGGTTAAGGTAGAGATACCGAGAAACTTCTACTCGCTGGTTGCTTCGAGACACGCGTCCACTCCAATAAAGGGTGGTAGGGGTGAGGATCTCGATAGAAGCCTTAGGGAGTGGGCCAGTAAGTTCCCTCCAACAAGGAGGCTGTATCACGAGGATCCCTACATGAGGGAGTTCACTGCCAGAATCCTTGGCTTCAGAGACGGGTGGCTTATTCTAGACTCAACATGCTTCTACCCCACAGCTGGCGGGCAGATCCATGATGTCGGCGAGATCACTGTAGGCTCGAAAAGCTACAGGGTTGTAGATGTAGTTAAGGTAGGCGATGTAGTGCTCCACAAGCTGGATAGGCCCCTAGAGATCGATGGATACGCGGAATCCATCACGGTCAGGGGATCTATAGATTGGGAGAGGAGGTTCAGGATCATGAGGCACCACACAGCCACACATATCGTCCTCGCCGCCATAAGGAGCGTTTTCGGGGACCACATATGGCAGGCGGGTGCAGAGAAAACAGAGTTTAAGGGCAGGCTAGACGTCACCCACTACAGGCTGCCGAGCGAGAGCGAGCTGGCCAAGATAGAGGAGCTCGCCAACATGGTTGTGGATCAGAGGAGGAGCGTAGTTATACACAGCCTCGATAGATACGATGCTGAATCGAGGTTCGGTCTGAAGATCTATCAGGGCGGGGTCCCCGACACGAGGGTTTTGAGGATAGTTGAGATCCCTGGATGGGATGCCGAGGCCTGCTACGGAACCCACGTTAGAAACACTGGCGAGGTTGGTGGCGTGAAGATAGTTAATGTATCCAAGATAGCCGATGGGGTTGTTAGGTTCGAGTATGTTGCTGGCTCAAGGATCGCTGAGGAGTACGGTAGGGAGTATAGATCTCTTAAACCCGTTATGGAAGCCCTGAAGTCAGGATCTATAAGCGAGCTGAGGGCCAGGGTGGAGGGGTTGATTAGGCAGGTTAGGGATATGGAGTCTGTGATCTCTAAATACAGGTCTCAGTGGATCAGTAGCTTCCTGGATGGTATTGATAAGATCGCGATCAGAGTAGGCGGGGTAAGGGTTATCCCGGTAATAGATCCTCCCGAGATCTCTATAGGTAGAGAGATCCTTAAGAAAGTCACTGGCATGGAGAGATCCATCGGGATCATGCTGGTGCCCAGAGGCGAGAGAACCATGGTTGAGATCTCCGTATCAAGGGACCTCCTAGACAGGGTATCGGCCAGGGACCTCATGGCCTCCCTAGCATCGAGCCTCGGAGGGAAGGGCGGTGGGAGGCCCGACCACGCTTCCGGGGTTGTAGGCTCAAGCAGCAGAGAGGTGCTGAGGTCCCTCACAGGGTTTCTGGAGGATGCCCAGATGCATAGTTGATGAGGCCTTTATCGAGGCCTCTATAGACTACAGGTATCTCCTGGATCGCGGCTACAGCCAGAGGTCCTCCCTAGACCTTGTTGTCTCTAGATACGGCCTCTCGAGGAGGCAGAGGTCCCTTCTATATAGGTGTGTCCACAGCTACAGCTATGCGTCTAGAACGAGGGGTAAGATCGTTTCGGGATCGATGATTGAGGGGGACCTCCTGATAATAGATCTCCTCAACACCCTAACAACAATACTGGCAACATACATGGGCGAGTGCGTCTACCTGTGCGACGACGGTGTGGTTAGGGATGTTGAGGGGTCCCGTGGATGGGTTAGGTTTGATGAGCATCTGGTTGGGTTGATCGATGATATAGGCTCTATAATCACCGAGTACTCCCCGGCAAGGGTGGTTGGGTTGATTGATAGGTCTGTCTCTTGGAGCGGTAAGATACTGAATCTATTCCTTTCATCTCTCGGAGCTAGAGGGATCGATGCGGAGGGGAAGACCTGCGGGAAGACTGACGTGGAGATTATGGGTTTGCTGGATAAGTATAGGGGGACCTCCGTGGTTTCGACAAGCGATATAGTTATTATTGAGAGGGCCGACAGGATAATAGATCTCCCGCAGATAGCTATAGAGAGGGCTAGGCCCGAAAACATAGATAAAACCATATATAACGCTCTGAAGGAACTTGAGGATAGAGGGCAGGTGTGGCCCGCCTCAAGACCCGCATCCTCATAGTCGCTACAGCTCATCCTCGGATGGGTCGGGGGAGCGGGCCCTCCGAGATAAATTATTTTAATCGCTGAAATATATGTTTGCTGTCTAGGAGAAGTTCTCTATGAACCACTCGATCGCTTTATCCATCTCCACAGGCTTATCCTGCATCTGGCTGCACTCCTTGGTTTTTCCAGCCACATACTCCACCTTCTTTATGTCGTCTTCACTTAGTGTGTATTCAGACACGACCTGATCGCCTATAGAGACCTTTATCTTCTTCAGCTCGGATATTCTCTCAACGATCTTGAGAGTCTCGGGATCCAGGGGGTCGTGGAACGATGTTAGGAGAACCCTGTCCCCACCGACAAGTATGTCTATGCCGACAACAATGATGCATCCGTGGGGTGTTGAGATGGCTAGCCCGGAAACCTTGGAGTTTGGGGGGACCTCCACACGGTCCCATATATCGTCCTCGTTAACCCTCAGGACTATATCGTCCCCTCTGGGCTCGAGGTTTCCTCTCACTATAATAATCATGGATATATAGCACCTCATATAGAAATAGATAGAGAGAATATAGTTTTAGTTATTCAGGTAGCTAGCTGAAATACAGAATTAAGTGGTGTGGAGGTCCCCCGCCATGGCTGTGGAGGATGGGTACAGTGCTGATCTATATATAGGTAGGGAGTACCAGAAACACAGAAGGGTGTTTCAAGAGGCGATCGATGGGTATAGAGGGCGTGTGGCTAGAGAAGATAGGCGAGGGGCTTACAGCATGGTTTTTAGAGCGTGGAAGAGCCTGGTTGCTATTGCTGTGGTTAGATATATACTGAGCGATTCATCAGTATTGCCCGAGCTCCAGAGACTGGGGTATGTTGATAGCGACTATACGATTAGGGTTGCAACGAGTAATGTGGCCAAGGTGGTTAGGAGGCTGAAGGATATAGGTTTGAGGTACGGGATCGATAAGCGGTATGTCGATGCCATTGAAGAACTAGATAGTATGAGGGGAGACGTATTCAGGCTTTATAGCGCGTTCTACGATACGCCAGAGCTTGCCGGTTTCGTCGATGATAGTGAGGCTCTAAGGCTTGCTGAGGATCTTATGAGTAGGCTGATGAAGATATATAGCTCTATATCAGGGTAGCATCCATTCCGCATGCATATCTGTTCGAGTTTGGGTTTAATCAGGTCTCTATGTTCTTTTCCCTTGTTTGTTTATTGATGTGCGCTGTGCTACGTGTTTCTGCGCGTGTTTTATATAGATGTTGGTTGCTCTATATTTATTTTGGGGGTTGTTTATAGGGGTTGACCCCGTAGATCTCTATGAGGAGCGGGTTAATAGATCTATAGGCCTGAGGCTTAGGGGGTATCAAAGGTATATAGCTAGAGAGATCATGGATGCCCTAGACAGCTGTGGCAGGTGCTTTATTGCTGTATCGATGCCTACAGGCAGTGGCAAGACTCTTGTTGAGGGTTTTGTTGCCTTCTTGTGGGGTGTTTACCGTGGATCGGGGAGGGTTCTTGTTGTTGAGCCCACAAGGTTTCTGTGTGACCAGATGTATCTGAAGGTGTGGAGGCCTATTTTTGGGGATGCTGTCGTTAAGGACTATGAGGGTAGGTGTGGTGTTTTCTCGGATGGCGGGGCCAGGATTATTGTGTCTACACCCAAGACCTCTTTGAAGTGTGTCTCCAGCGATCTCGATATAGATCTGGTTGTGGTTGATGAGGTGCATCATCTATTCGGTAACCAAGCCTATAGAGACATGATCCTCAAGCTCAAGCCCAGGCATGTTGTCGGCTTCACGGCCCTTATCCCGAGCTCCAGGATGGCTTCTCTAGACCCGGAGCTCTCGGGGCTTTTCGGCGGGGTCAGCTATCTCCATTTCGATTTCAGGAGGCTTAGAGAGATAGATGAGGGCTTCAACCCGCCTAGAGCTGTTATGGATATCTTTGATTCGGAGCTGAACGATCTCGAGGACAAGGTGTATAACCTGCTGTTCACGGGGTCTGTTAAGGGGAATTTCGCCTCTATAAAGTTTCTCGAGCGCACACTGATCAGCTATGGCAGGGAGGCTTTCTGTGAGAGCTTCTGGAGGATGGTTGATAGATCCCTAATATATAATAGGTACGAGTTCAACAGGCTATGCAGGAGGTCCGAGCCCTCCCATAAGGCTAGGGCACTAATTAGTGTCCTGAGGGCCTACGGGTTCTCAAGCGGATTGAGCGATGTGTCCCCCGTAATGATCTTTACATCGAGGGTTGCTACTGCGCATGAGTTTAAGAGGGTTATATGTAGCGAGTTCTCCATCGATCCAGAGAGCATCGCAATGCTTGTGGGCAGGGTCGATAGGGATAGGAGGCTCGAGATTGTTAGGGGTGCAGCGAGGGGGGATTACCCGGTTATTATATCTACCCTTGTCGGTGAGGAGGGTATAGATCTGCCTGAGGCCAGGCTACTCATCATGACCGATGTTAAGAAGAATCCCTTGAGGTTTTACCAGAGGATCGGTAGGCTGATTAGGGGTTCTAGATCCGGCTTAAAGTATCTTGTTGCCGAGCTCACCCCCAAGACTTTCGAGTATGACGATCTAGATACAGCGATAGACAACCTCTATTCAGAGGGTGTTGATGTGAGCTTTATTCTCCTCAATATAGATGAGAAGAAGTCTACTTCGAGGATTGTTGATATAGTAAGCAGGATCTCTGCCACAAGATCAATAATACCGATCCCATACACACTCCTGGCTTTTGAGGGGGGCTCGGCAGACCCCATAGAGCTGGCTATGAACATCATAAAGTCCAGCGGTAGCGGCTTAAGATCCTTGGAGTCGATTAAGAGGGAGATGATCGATAACGGCTACAGGTATGTTGATGATGCGGGATTGATCAAGGATTTCCTAACCGATCTAGGCGTCAAATACGCCTACAGGGTTGATGAGAAGGCTAAGAAAACACTGTTTAGGGTTCTCGACAGCGGCGTGATTGGTAGCTCCCTGGGCAGGCAGCTCTACAAGGCTATTCTGGAGGGTAGCCTCATCTACATATACAATATAGATAAGCTGTCGTCTATACTCTCCGACCACCTATACAGGCTTATAGATAAGGCGCTAACTGTGGGTAAGCTGAATACAGTAAGCAAGGAGTCTATCAGGATAGACCTCAAGTCTCTGGCCGCGCTACTCCTGGATCTGTTCCCACCAAGCCATCTAGACACGGTTAAAAGCAGGCTCAATCTAGAGCTAGCTAGATGCAGGGAGACCCTAGACAAGGTGGCTAAACCCCTGAATATAAGGGTTAACTTCCATGTCAACATATTTAAGATAAGCTATAGTGCGAGGCAGAAGTTTATTCCTGCGCACCTATATATAGATGTAGACCTCCCGAAGAGTAGCGTAAGC
>JALXCO010000163.1 GCA_026990885.1 Desulfurococcales archaeon | reverse complement strand
GTGTTTATACAGAATTTCTTGAGGGAGTTAGGACTACAGAGGTCCTATCCCTCTATGTATCTACCGCGTTAAGGCAGCTCAAGGAGGGGTAGAACTTAGAGTTTTAATACGTTGAGAGTCGCCATTATCATCCTCTCGACGTTAATCTCCTTCCTTCCTCTCATGGAGCCTTTAGCCATACACTCCCTGCATATCCTCCTAACCGGGTCTAGCTGTATGGAGCAGTTGATGCAAACTAGCCTTAAACACGAGTTGCACCTACCTACGGAGAGCGAGGTGCCGCATATCCTGCAGAGAGCGTCTAAGCACGCTACGCATAACCCTTTATCTCCAATATGGCTACTACAAACTATCCTACCGCAGGACCTACAGCGAATAGAGCCAGGGTTACCGCATAGCTCGCAGAAGCTAGCCTTCACCCATAACACCCAAGAAGTTCCTTAAAGCCCCCCTTCTAACCATAGACTCGTATATCCTCCAGACCCTCTCATCTGTAACTAGCCCCGTGTAAAAGCCTTCCCTCTCCAGGGCCTCTCTAACCCTTTCAGGAAACTCCTCAGGGTTCACTAAGGCATAGCCGCTCAGCCTCTTAATAGCCTCAGCTATGTCAGAGTTGCTAGGATACCTCTGCTTAACCCTCCTCTTATACCTTCCAAGCTCTTTCTCGAGTTCCTTCGAGCTAGCCTCTAGATCCTCTAAAACATCATCAGGTAGATCACTCAACTCCTCCTTCAAGTGCCTCCCCCACTTAACTATAGCTACGGGCCTTCGACTTAACAGCTACTAAGACTAGCGTTTACCCCTTCACATCACGTTACAAGCGTAAAAAGGCGTTAACCTCCCGGCGCATCCGTATCAGAGCAAATAGTTATTTGCTTCCTACCTTTATAGAGTAGGCTTGGGGCAAGAGGCGGTGACAAGTGTTGCTGAGGAATGAATCTCAGAGAACCATTAAAGTTGACATAAATAACTCTAGGATTAAAGTTGCTGGTAGGAACTATGAAGCTAACCACGTACTTATAATAGGTGCTAAGTCGCTTGAAGCGGTGTTAGAGCCTGGGTCTGTCAAGGTTAGGGCGGTCTTTGACGCGTACCCGCAGATTCAGTCTCCAGATATGCATGCTAGCGAGGTCGTAACTATTAGCAGGGCTGGAAGTCACTTTGAAATGGATACTTATGGTGATAAGATTAAGAGGATAGAGGAGTCGGGTAACACTATAAGGATTAAGGGTGATCTTATTTCGCTTAAGTTTGAAATGGATGAGGAGTACATGGTGTTAAAGATCCCTGGAAAGGGGAGGGTTAAGGGTACCAGGCTGGTATTAAGCTGTCAGGGCGATGTGAGCTTAAATATGATAACGATGCCTTTCACTGTAGGCATTGTTTCGGTGAAAAACGGCGAGGGAGAAATTAGGATTAAGGGTGACGAGGTGGAGGTAGTTCTAGCTGAGAATATTAAGTAGGCGGGTATAGAGTGAGCCGGGAAAAAGAACCTGCGTGCTAGCTCTTCTTTCCTCCTTACTATATTGCTAGTTTAAGTCTAACGTAGAATACTCCTTCTTCCTCCCTTCGGCCAGCATCTAGGACTTCAAAACCCATAT
>JALXCO010000162.1 GCA_026990885.1 Desulfurococcales archaeon | reverse complement strand
GAAGGCGGAATCGCTTAAGCAGGAGAGGCTGGGGGATGTGGGATCACATATAGCCGGGAACATTGATGGGTAGATGGATGATATGATGAATATGAGGCTCTCTCTATATCTATTCCTGAATAAATCCACTAGATTCTGAAGATCATTGTCTTTACTGTATTGGTTAGCTAGTTTTTTATCTATTTCATTTAGGGCGTCGTCATATGTGCTACTAGAGAACGACGCTAAGGTTGAGCCTCCGAGATCGTTTGAGAGTATCTGTTGCTCGCCTTTAAGCAGATCGATCAGGTGTCTAAGCGCTCTATCGAGATCAATACCATAGAATATATGCAGCCCGTATGCCGCGGCTATAAGTGCTAGAATCATTGGTTTAGCCGTGTCTTTGTCGAGCGGGAACTGTTTTTTACCGCTGGAGACTATGGTTGATCTATATATATCCTCTAGCGTGTGGCGAAGCACACCCTTAATGCTTGAGCCGGGTATAGCTATGTACTCAACGAATCTCCCTCTCTCGAATCTAATCATTCGGAGAACCTTCTGATCTATAGCTGCGGGCCTGATCCCCCTCTCACCACCTATATGTATGGGTGTCCTGCTGACCAGGCTATACACTATATACCTAACCAAACCGCCTGATCCATGGCTCATCCAGATCCCACCCCGGTTCCCAGCGGTTGATATGGTATAAAAACATAGTTGCGGAAAGCCTTGGAGAGCTTATCGATAATTAGGCTCCTGATGTATTCCCCGGCTTTCCCGCCCCCCACTATTTCTGGGGCTATATCTATGCTTCCTGGATTAAAGCTGCGGAACTCGCTTACCAGCTTATCTATGCATTGTGTAGGGGCCTCCAGGACGATGTAGCTTCCGGAAGACACGAGCTCTGCCCCGCTGGGTTGATTGATGGTGTAGAACTTGTTGGTTAGGGATAGATAGATCTTGTTTGATCTGTCCAGCCATAGATCGATTACTTCAGCCTCTGAACAGGCATGTCTGATCGCCCCTACAGGTAGGTAGGTGGAGTCGTATGCGTAGATCATTACTCTAGCCAGATCATTCATAGCTGGAGAGGCCTCCCTAACGATCTTTAGAGCCAGCCTAGCCGCACGATCGAGATACTCCTCCACATCGGTTTGTCTGGGGTTCCTCAATATAGATAGCTCAGCGATCGGGTTGGAGATCGATTTCTTGTATCCAAGACCCATCACTCTAGCCAGGTCATGCATATCATCGATCTCCCTACCACAGCCAAAAGAAGAAACAAACCTCTCGGCGGAGACAACGCTGTATTGGTAGGCGAAGAACAAGCCGTACCTAGCTGTCTTCCTCAGCCTATCAACAGCGATCCCAGACCTAAACCTCCTACGCAGCCTCGGCTCCCCGCCTCCATGCCCGCCGTGGGTTGAGCCTGCTCTAAGCAGGTCGTAGATGAATGGGACTGCAGCTAGTGGATAGTATCTGGAAATACCGCTAGATCCGTTTGGGCCCGCTAGATCACGCAGAAGGGCTTTGGGGACCTCGATCGCTGCCTGAAGCACGTTTAGGCTTGATGTGGCTATATCTATAGCGCTCTCGCTATAGCTTCTCCTTAGGCCATCTAGATAG
>JALXCO010000161.1 GCA_026990885.1 Desulfurococcales archaeon | reverse complement strand
ACTGGATCAAGAGGCTCAAGGATAAAGGCCTCACAGTAGAGCTGGAGCTGTATAGTAGGGTTATGGATGTTGTTAGGGATATAGCTAGAGGACTGATCCACTTCGGCTTCGCACCGATATATACTGTCGCTATATATAGAAGACTCGATTTCCCTGTGAAGGCTATAGCCGGGGTATCTCTAAATGGGGCAAGGCTATTCACCAGGGGGGACAGCGGTGATTTGGGGGTTATTGGGACAAGCGAGCTATCTACAATGCACACTATTGTTGGAAGCTACATATTTGCTAGTAGAGCCGAGTTCACTAGGGTGGAGTACTATGGTTCGCCGGATGAGGCGATACAGAACTTTATGGGGAGTAGATACGATTCTCTAGCGATCTGGGAGCCCTACGCTACGATGATCGAGAATAAAGTAGCTAAGTATAGGGGGATAAGGTTTGAGGATCATATAGGGGATTATCAATGCTGTATCCTTGTCTCCCATAGGTCTCTAGACCATAGAGATATCGATCTTATTCTAGACCCCTATATAGAGTCGATAAAAATGGTAGAGAAGGCACAAAGCGATTTATCACAAAAGTACTCCAGGATAATCAATATAGATAGCTACCTGATAGAGCGCTCCATCAAGAGCTATATATACACACCATACATAGATCGACAGCTAATTACCGGAATCTTCAGAAATAATCCAGCCTCAATTGTGGGTGAGGGATCTATCTTATCTGTTTTAGATGATATGGCGATCTAGATATCTAGTTCCGTGCCGAGAGCCTTCCTGATAGATACTCTGGATATAATTCGTTTATTCTTGGTACCTTGCTCCATGCCAACTCTAGATCTGATACACCGTTATGGGGCACATGGCTTTTGGGGGTTCTTAGGATCTCTAACTAGAGCTTTGGCTGGTTTTATGGTTTCTAAAGGCTTCATATATGAGCATATATTGTCTTTGGTTAGGGATTTTTCAGTCTCTTGACGGCTTTACCAGTTCCTAGCTACAGGTATTGGCTACCATCAGCGACTTTCTATTGTTTCCTGATATGTACTTGATTAATCCTAATCATATGTCTTCACTGGGGAACCTATTAAGAGATGTGTTGAACGTTCACTAATTTACGATCTATAACCTATTGAATATTCATTAGACTATATATGGCGTTCACTATTTGTTTTTCAACTGGTTCAACTAATCTTAATATATTATTTAGCTCATACAGATAGATGGGTTCCTGTCTTGAGCAGGGTTATTGAGCCAAAGAAGTTCTTTGGATTCGAAATAGGTGAGGACAGAAAGCTTGCTCGATGGGATAAGATAGTTAAGTACTACTATCACGTGGCTGACAACAGTGATCGTGTTAAGGTCGAGTCTCTAGGTAGGACCCCCGATGGAAACGAGTTTATAGTGGCATATGTCTCGTCACCTGATAATCTAAGGAATCTAGATACCTATAGGGAGATATCATGCAGGCTCGCTAATCCAGACACCCTCCCCTCCGAGGAGGAGGCTGAAGAATTGATCGAGAAGGGAAAAACTGTTGTGCTGATAACCCACAGCATACACGCAACGGAAGTTGGAGGAACGCAGATGTCCATCAAACTAATATA
>JALXCO010000160.1 GCA_026990885.1 Desulfurococcales archaeon | reverse complement strand
GATCATATGTAGGTGTCTATTAGAGCCCTCATGTCTATAGGTTTATCTCTGAAGATCTCTTTATCCATAACATCCACTTTCCCTATTATGGGCTTGAACTCCATCTTGGACAGTATATGTTTTTCGATATCTATATCTGGAGCCACCTCCACCAGCTGGAGGCCTTCATCGGTTAGCTTGAATACCGCTCTCTCAGTAATGTAGGTGACTTCCTTCCCGTATTTCAGTGCGTATTCGCCGTTGAAGAATATCTTGTATACTCTATCCACGAACTTAACTATGTCTCCATCCCTAACTATCTTTAGCTTTCCATCTTCTACCCTGATATCTCTCTTGCCTGCTGTGAATCCACCCGCGAATATTATTTTCGGCGATCCTCCAGCTATAACGGGAAAACCTCCAGGGCCAGGTATTCTTCCAGGTAGCGCCGACGGGTTCACATTGCCCTTGGAATCCACCTGCAGGAACCCTAGTGCAGCTACATCGATTACTCCCCCCTCGAATATAGAGAAGGTATCTGGTATCGTTGTCAGCGCGTAGGGGCTGATGGCTAGCCCGAAGTTTATTCCCGTTAGGGCCAGACCTCCCCACGGGCCTGACTCTATCACTGGGGTTATTAGGCTGGATACGTTGCTTTCTATAGCTATTCTTGATATGAGTGCCGGTATCCCTACCCCAAGATTCACTACTGCCGGGGGTCTCTTTCTCCTGAGTATCTTCAGTATTTCCAGCAAGGCCCTTCTAGCTATAACTATCTCAAAGTCTCTTGGTTTATCTATGTCTGCGGCCTCTATAAGCTCTCTATATATTGGTGGTATAACCCTATGGCTGACTCTGGGATCGTACTCGAATGATCCGGCCTGCCAATGATACTCTTTAGGCGACGGAACCACGTAGTCTACTAGGGGTCCCGGGACCTCCACTATTCTTGGGTTTAGCGACCCTACCCTAGTGATCCACCTAACCTGAGCTATAACTATACCCTGATCCGGCCTAGCCTTAACTGCCTGAGCTATATTCAGCACTGTACCCTTAATGCCCTCGTCCTCAAGGGTTAGGTTCCCAAACTCGTCAGCTGTAGATCCTCTAATAAGCGCGTATGTAGGCTTCGGCGCCCTATAGAATAGGTACTCGTCCCCCTCTATCGTGATCACATCTATCCTGCATGTGGACCTCTCTCTAGCGATCTGGTTTAGAGCGCCACCCTCGATCCTGGGGTCTAGATACGTGCCCAACCCGATCTTGGTGAGCACCCCAGGACGCCCAGAGGCTACCTCCCTAAACCAGTAGGCAACAATACCTAGGGGCCAGGCATAGGCTTCTATCAAGTTATCGTTAACCAGCTTCTGGAGCCATGGCGAGAATCCTAGGTAGGGTATAAGTATCCCCCTAATGAACTCGCTTTCCTTTGATTGATACATGTCTCTAGCAACAAGATCAAGCCCCCGATCGGGAACAGCCGGCAGGGCGTCGGAAACTATAAACAGCTCTTTTGGATGCCCGGTATCCCTATAGCGCTTATAGAGATTAACTATAAGGTACTCCGGGGTGGTAGCCATGTTGAAGCCCGATATAGCCACCACAGATCTGTCATCCACACACCTTACTGCTTGCTCAACCCTAACAACCTTTGTCTCCAGCGTGTTTGGGCATAGCTCGCTGAGCATTTCGGTCTCCGCTATATAGTTGGTATGGATAGAATTATTATTGGGGTACGCAACTTTGCTATGGGGCTACAGCCATAGAGATGGTTTAGATCCTGTATCCAGTTGCTTGTGGAGTCTAGGTGTGTTGCTGGATGGGTAGGAAGGCTATTGAGGCTGTTGATCTTGTGAAGAGATACTCCACATACATTAGGCTTGGGCTGTTTAGGAAGGTGCGGAGGGATGTGACTGCACTCGATAGGGTGTCCTTCTCTGTTGATAGGGGTAGCGTTTTCGGGTTGCTGGGTCCCAACGGTGCTGGGAAAACAACAACGGTTAGGATTCTCTCAACGCTCCTCCTTCCTGATTCTGGCGATGGCTATATAGATGGTTTCTCGGTTACTAGGGAGCCTGATAGGGTTAAGAGGGTTTTGGGTGTTGTTCTTAGTGTTGATAAGGGTTTCTATGGCAAGTTGACTGGTAGGGAGAACCTTGTTTACTATGGTATGCTGTATGGGTTGTCTAGATCTGATTCTGTGAGGGTTGCCAATGACCTTCTGGACCTAGTTGGGCTTAGCGAGTCTCGGGATAGGCTGTATGAGGAGTACAGCTTGGGTATGAAGGCTAGGCTATCTATAGCTAAGGCTTTGATTCATGATCCAGATGTCGTTATTTTGGATGAGCCCACTTTGGGTCTGGATCCTGTTTCGGCCAGAAAGATTAGATCCGTTATCAGGGACCTCTCGAGTAGAGGGAAAACGGTTATGGTTACTACACACAACATGTGGGAGGCTGAGGTCCTCTGCGACAGGATCGCTATAATATCTTCTGGAAGGATTATAGCTCAGGGGTCTGTTGATGAGCTTAAGAGAATGAGCAACGCGGCCCGTGTTGTTGAGGCTAGGGTGTATGGTGATCCCTCTAGGGTCCCGCCGCAGTTTGTTGTTGAGAGGGTTGTTGACGGGATCATGTATCTAAAGGCGTCTCTCACCGACTCCTCGGATGTTTCTGTAGATAAATTGGTAAGCATGCTTAGGGATAGAGGTCTTAAGGTTCTTGCTCTCAGCGTTAGGGAGCCCAGTTTAGAGGATGTGTTTATAGATCTTGTAGGCGGTGAAAGCGTTGTTTAGAGGCCTTAGGCCCTATCTAGCTATAGTTGAGTCCCAGTTCAGGGTGATTGCCCGCGAGGTCCCCGAGCTAATCTCTATAGTGCTTATAGTCTACATGTTTATCGGTGTTCTCTATCTTGGTGGCAGGCTTATTGGTTCCGGCAATGAGCTTTTCAGTGCGGCTACTGGCTACGATGATCCTTTTAGGTATCAGCTTGTTGGAGTCTCTATAATTGCAGTGTCCATGGTTGTTTTATCCTCGATGAGCCAGTTTGCAAATACCGAGATGCTTTCTGGAAGGATCGATAGCCTGTCCCTGACGCCCGTATCGGTTAACATAGCTATTGCTGTTTCCTCTATTCCGTTTCTTCTAGCTATGCTTCTCGTTTTTGGGCTCTCTATATCTCCTGTTATAGCCTACGCACTGTCTAGCTACGGGTTTGTCTCTGTGGTCCTGTCTATCGCTGCCTTGGTTGTGGGGATGGTTCCTGTCTTTATTTTTGGTGTTTTGATCAGCATGGTTGTTTTGGTGTATAAGGCTCCTCAGATCGTTAATCTTGTGCAGGCACTGTTCTTTATTCTTTCTGGGGCTCTCTACCCTATATATGTTCTTCCCCACATACTCCGTTTAGCTGCTGGAGGTCTCCCGATTACCCACGTTATTGAGGTTTCTAGGTCTCTTCTTCTTGCTGGCGCCCTTGAGGATGGCTTTAGGGGTTTCTATACGTTGGCTACCCTATCCCTGGTCTATGTTGCCCTCGGCTATATTCTGGTTAGGAGGTTTGGTTCTTTATTGAGGTATAGGGGTGTTTGATCTGCTTTCCTACCTAGCGGCCGAGGTCTATGGCTACATCAAGTCCTATGTTAGGAATCTTGAGTTTGTGATCGATATACTGGCCTGGCCCCTATGGGTTTTGGGTATTGTTCTGGGCCTGGCTATCTATAACCCGTTATTCATATCTGACCCGGGGAGCCTGGCCTGGATTGCTTGGGGTGTGCTTATCCTGGCTATAGTATCTGATAAGCTATGGATTGTTGGCCACTGCATCGAGAGGGAGCTGAGGCTGGGTATATTGGAGAATATAGCCTCCTCGCCTGAGCCCGTATGGCTTCACTATGCGTCTATAGCTGTATACTCCATAATATCGACGTTCCCAGCTATGGTTTTGACTGTAGCGATCATATTTCCATCCCTAGGAATCAACGCGCTGCCAGCGAATCTCGGGCTCTTCACGCTGGGGTATGTGCTTGCTGAGCTCGCATCATCGGGGTTTGCCCTTATATACAGCTCTATAGCTGTGGTTGTGAAGAGGCCGTGGATAGCTACTAACGCGATGCAGTTCGTAATACCTATACTCTCCGGCATGGTGCCCTATCACGTGGCTCCAGACCAGTTGAAAACGGTAATGCAGCTTAATCCGCTGTCGTACCCGTTCGAGATCATGAAGAGAGGAGCCATAGGTCAGGCATCGATGCCTATAGGGCTGGATGAATCGATAGCTCTATCGATCCTATCTATAGCGATCTTCTACGCGGCAGGAATAAAAATACTGAACAGAACAATAGATAGATTAAAGAGAAAGGGATCAATACAGGCACAGTAGAAATACACGTTAATTAGCTAATGATCAGCAAAAAGTAAACAACTATAAACCCAACATAAACTCCAACAAACAAACCCACACACCACACACCAAAAACCTTAGCGACAGCAAGCCATTAATCCAGCCAACAGACCTAGACAAAAAGCTAAAGGTTAAAACCCTCATCAGAAATATAGATATATGATGACAACCTGCGCGGGCCCGTCGTCTAGCCCGGTTAGGACGCCGCCCTTACGAGGCGGAGGTCCGGGGTTCAAATCCCCGCGGGCCCACTCTCCGAAAAACCATTTTATGGGCTCCACATTTCTCAAGGATTTTGGTCTATTGAACTTGAGAGTAAAGCTTTAAAGAGGAGCTGATATATAATAGGGTTATATTAGCGATCTTTTTAGAGAGCATTTTTGAATATACTGCCCTTACGAGGCGGAGGTCTAGACTCATAGTTCTTGTTTGGGAGTATTATCTCTTTATGTTTACTCATTGTTTAGTATTTGATATTAATATAGATACTAAGCAGATGGTTATAGATGAATATGTGCACTCTACAATTAAGGCTCAGCTTAAACGCTGCATTGGGGGCTTAACTATTGGGATTGGTGTATGTTGAAGCTGTAGTTAGGCACGGCTCAATTGGTGTTCCCGTAAGGTTATTGGTGGATTCCGGTGTCACATATATGGTTCTTGAAAAGGATGTATGGGAGAAGCTTGGTCTCACACCTCTAGATGAGGTAGAGCTAGTTCTAGCCGGCGGCTCCGTGATCAGGAGGAGGGTTTCCGAAGCCGTTATAGAGCTTAAAGGCTATGGGGAGAGGCATACGCTAGTAATCCTGGGAGAAAGCGAGGATGAGAATCTGCTCGGAATAGTTACGCTTGAAATATTCGGGATTATTCTAGATCCTTTAAAGAGGGAGATAAGGTCCGCAAGACTATTAATGAGGTAGAAGAACGCTATCGCTACAGTTATAGGTATCGATCATTGTTCGCTGTTATATTCCAAATTAATCCTCTACACAGCCGTAGTCGAGGGCTAATAATTAATGCGCGTCTAAGAAACTGCTGCCAATAACCGAATGTTGAGAGTGATTCGGTGTCGAATTGATTGGAAACACTACTTTTCTCTCCACCTGAATTTCTTGGCCAGCAGGATTAGCGATACAGCCACCTGTATAGCTATATTTCCCAGTATAAACGCAACATACTCGCCGCCTAGGCTTGATAACCCCGTTAGGCTCCTCATCAGCTCGGCTGTTGAGGCCGTTATTGGTATAAGCAGATAGTACCTCAGTTCTGGAGGAGCTATCTCCAGCGGATAGTATACAGGAGGGAATATCGATAGAGCCACTCCCATGATGCTTGATAGCGGCCAGGCAAGCCTTTCAGTCTTTATCAATGTGGCAACAAGGAACGATATTGTTGATGTGGTGATCCAAAGGATCGTTAGGGTAGCT
>JALXCO010000159.1 GCA_026990885.1 Desulfurococcales archaeon | reverse complement strand
ATATTAAGGACACCCTTATGCATCTAGATGAGGTTATGGCCTATCTAATCCTATGGGCGTCGAGCAGAATAGATCATGGTGGTGGCTACAGGTTTAGATTCGTTCCGCTAACCGCTAGATATGGCAATGCAAACCTTACAAAGGACGTGTATGTTGAGATCAACGTAAGATCTGACAAAAATGATCTCCGTAATTATGTTGGGTGCTTCCTATATCTTCTAGATCTATATGTAAGCTATTTCCTTAGAGAGGTGATCAGACTATGAAGATAGGTAGATACAAGTATATATCTGTAGTTCTTGAGGTCGAGCCCTTTATTGTGGGCAGTAGCGAGGTTTACAGTAATATAGATTTTGTTTATTTTCTTGCTTCCCGCAGGAATACCTATAGCCATTTATTTGATCGTTTAAAAAAGTATATTGATGATTCAAGAACCAGGCTCAGGCTTGGAAAAGATTCTCCTAACTCGTTTGAGAGATATGTATATATGGATCCTATGCATAAGCTCGATCTCGTTCCAGGAATGGTTGGCTCCGGGATTAAAGGGTTCTTGAGGTCTGTATTTACTAAAGTTGTTCTTGAGAGAGTTCTCTATCATAGGTATGGCGTTCTGCTTGATCCTGAAAGCCTATCCGAGGTTGTTTCAGGTGTAGAGGTTAAGTATTTGGAGGATATAGGTAGTCTCCTATCAAAGTTTAATAATATATATAAAAAACTCGGTGAGGATAAGGCTAGAGTTATGCTGGGTATGTACCTTATCTATAGCTCGCCCTTCGCCTGCATGTTTTTCCAGGATGGTTTGGGGTGCTCGTTGCCCGTCTCTGGTACTAGATTAAGCGCTATGGAGGGTGTAAACAGGCTTATAGAGAGAAGATACAGCGGTATGCTGCCGTATGTATCTGTTGGTGGGGCTAGGCATTATGTTCCTTTAAACTATATGTGTGTTGGCTGTTCATTGTTTGGTGCTCCTGGATTCAGGTCTTTTCTTAAGTTCGATAAGTTTAGGCTGGTTAATGAGCATGACCTAAATTTCTTCGTATTTAACAAGATTAGCTTGAAAGAGAAGGAAGAAGAGAATAAGAAGAAGTCTAATGTGAAAGCGTTCAATTTTGAGGTGGCTGGTCTAGATGCTAAGAGGGCCAGGCTCTGTGGTGTTGTTCGGGTTGTTGATGACGAGCCTGCCTTTAGGGCTTTAACTGCTTTATCCTATATGGGTTTTCTACCTAGCGGTGATCCTTTTGATGCCGATGTCTATAGGGGTGTTCTTGGCGATGATATATATAAGTCTATCGTAATGCTTCTCGATAGGAAGCTCTCTGTTGGGGAGTTCTATGAGAGGATTCTGAGGAGCCTTCTGGAGTATGCTGTCGCTAGAGGTGATCTTGTGAGGCTTGGTAGGAGGAGGAGCTCCGGGTTCGGTAGGGTTATTGGATACAGCTTGGAGGTCATAGATCAATAGCTCCATGGGGGTGGTTGAGAAATCATAATCTACGCCGAGAAATCATATAGGGTTTCACCCACCGAGAGAACAAATATCCCTAGACCAAACATCAGGGAGTACGACTACTACATAGTCTACATCGGCCCACACGGTGCCGGGGTCCCCCTGCTC
>JALXCO010000158.1 GCA_026990885.1 Desulfurococcales archaeon | reverse complement strand
CGGATCCCTCCTCCTCCACTCCTCAACCTCCTCCCTAGAACGATACTTGGTTCCGGGATCATACACGCCATGCCCAACAAGCCTATAGGTTCTAGCCTCAATCAGGGAGGGACCACCACCAGATCTAGCCTTAGCAACAGCCCTAGATACCGCAACAAAGACCGCTACAGGATCATTGCCATCAACAACATAGCCATCGATACCGTAGGCCAGGGCCCTCTTAACGATCGACCCACCAGCAACAGCCCTATCAACCCTAGTACCCATAGCATAGAGGTTGTTCTCACACACAAGCACCGTAGGAAGCCTCCATAAAGCGGCAATATTCACACCCTCATGAAAAGCACCAGTATTAACAGCTCCATCCCCAAAAAACACAACAGAAACCCTATCAGTACCCCTATACCTAAAAGCCAGACCAATCCCAGCAGCTATAGGGATACCGCTACCCACAATAGCTGTGGCGTATACAATCCCCTTCTCAGGATACATGGCCGCATGCATAGAACCCCCCAAACCCCTGCAGGTGCCAGTTTCCTTACCAAAGAGCTCCGCCATCAAGAACTTTAGGGGCACACCCCTAGCTATAGCGTGGCCATGCCCCCTATAGGTTGAAACAACCCAGTCGTCATCCCTTAAAGCCTTCATAACCCCTGCGGCAACCGCTTCCTGCCCTATATAGAGGTGGGACGGCCCCACAAGCTTCTTCTCAACAAGAAATAGATGCTGAACCCTCTCCTCAAACCTCCTTATCTTAAGCATCGTCTCCCAGAACCATAGGAGGTCCTCCCTAGATAGGCCAAGATCCCTATAGGAACCAGGATCAGGGCTCGAAACCTCATGAATAGACATCCCAAACCACCAAGAGATATAGAAGGCAACACCCGATATTAAGGTCTAATAACGCATTTAAGAGACACGCCACGAGCCATAGATTCGAGAGCCTCCCTAACATCTCTAAGCCTATACTCTCCACTAATAAGCTCCCTCAGCCTAAGCCTCCCACTGGAGATAAGCTCGTAAGCCCTCCTAACACTCCTAGGAGTAGTGTGGAAAGCCCCGAAGACAGAGACCTCACCATAGTGAATCATGTATGAGTCGAAAGAAACCTCAACACCCTTGGGGAGCCCGCCGAAAAACAGAACCCTACCACCCTTCCTAACAAGCTTAAGCGCAAGCTCCCACGCCTCCCTCTTACCAGCGGCCTCTATAACCGTGTCGAAGCCCAATCCACCATTTATATTGCTGTCGGAAACAAACTTGATGGGGTCCTCCTCCCTAACGTTGACAACATGATCGGCCCCAAGCCTCTCAGCAACCCTAAGCTTCTCCCAATGCCGATCAAAAACAGTCACCGATGATGCACCACCAATCATAGAGAGCTGGAGATGAAGAAGCCCGATGGGCCCGGAACCAATTATAGCTACAGAATCCCCAGAAACACCACCGATAACACTGTGCCCATGGACAACAGTTGATAAAGGCTCCAGGAAAGCGGCCTCAACCTCATCAACCCCCTCCCCGACCCTGAAATAGTATCTGCTCCAGATCCTTCTAGGAACAACAATCATCTCAGAATAAGCACCAGGCCTAGTAAACCCGATAATCTCCTCGCCAAGCCTCACACACAGATTCTCCTGACCCCTCCTGCAGAAGAAGCAGGAACCACAGGGAGAGGTGTTCATCGTAACAAACGTATCACCAACAATATCCCTCGAAACACCCTCGCCAACATCCTCAACAACACCTATGAACTCGTGGCCAATTATGTTTGGCAACCTAGCGTAGGGATGCCCCCTGCGATAGAGCTTAACGTCTGTACCGCATGTAAGCGCAAGCTTAACCCTGGCAAGGATTTCTCCGGGGCCAGGAACAGGATCCTCAACCTCCTCAAAAACAAGGTTGCCCGGAGAATACAGGACAGCCGCCTTCAAATAAGATCTCCAAATATCACATAATAGAAATAAAATATAAAAATTATATTCAATAGGAGAAAAACTACGGTGCATACAGAAATGATCGCTGCTAGAGTAGGCAGAAACGGCGGCCTCGAGGTGGCCAACATACCCAAACCCCAGCCAGGTAGGGGAGAGATCATTGTCGACATGAGGGCCTGCGGAATATGTGGCACAGATCTAGAGAAGATAGGTAAAGGAACAGAAACACCGCCAGTACTGGGCCACGAGGTGGCTGGTGTGGTTAGCGAGGTAGGCGTCGATGTCGAGGAGGATCTAGCTGTAGGGGACAGAGTGTTTGTACATCACCACGTATCATGCGGTAAATGCTGGTTCTGCTACAACAACGCAGAGACCATGTGTGAGCTTTTCAAGAAAACAAACATATGGCCCGGTGGGTTCTCGGAGTTCTTCAGGGTGCCCAGAAAAAATATTGAGAGGGGGGCTGTGCATAAGATACCTGAGGACATGGGGTGGGTTAAGGCAACATTTATAGAGCCCCTGGCCACCGTTGTGAGGGCTATAGATAAATCAACCCTGAAGCCGGGGTATAGGGTAGCTCTGGTTGGTGCAGGCCCTATGGGGATGCTGTTCATAAGCTACCTGAGGAGCCTCGGTGTAGAGGAGATTGTTGCTGTAGATATCTCGAGCTATAGATGCAGGAAAGCCGTTGAGATCGGGGCGTCTAGATGCGTGCCGCCGGAGAAGATAGATGATTTAGCGGGGACCTCGGATGTAACTATACATGCTACGGGAGCTGTTAAGGCGTTCGATACCTCCCTAAGGCTGACCAGGAGGGGTGGGGAGGTTGTTTTATTCGGTGCGCCTCCTCCTAGATCTAGAATAGATATACCGATCTCGAGAATATTCTACGATGAGATAAGGATAACGCCCTCCTACTCAACCACCGAGAAAGAGATCGAGACATCGATAAGGATGCTTGAGAAGGGCCTTATAGAGGTGGAGAAGATAGTAACCCACATATATACATTGAGGAACATAGAGAAGGCGTTCGAGACCGCATCGAGGTCCTGGGAGGCGCTGAAGGTTGTTGTAGTGAAGGATAGGGAATACATAGAGCCTGAGCTAAGAAGCAGGTTTATAGAGTAGGAAAAACCATTTACTTAAATACCTACCTCTTCCTCCTACCAGTCCTCCTAGCGGCTATATGGCCCACCTTCCTGCCGGGCGGAGCCCTTCTAGAGACCGTTGTCGGGTGGGACTCGCTCTGGTGGGAGCCACCGCCAAACTTGTGGGAGACAGCATTCATAGCTACACCCCTAACCCTGGGCCACTTAGTAGCCTTAACCCTATACTTGTGGTATGCAGCCCCAGCCTTCAGCAGGGGCTTCTCAAGCCTGCCGCCGCCAGCAACCACACCTATGGTTGCTCTACACCCAGCAAGGAGCTCCTTAACGCTGCCGCTGGGGAGCTGGACAATAACTCTATCCCCTGACTTACCGAGAACAATAGCGTAGCCTCCTGCAGCCCTAACGAACCTTCCTCCGTCTCCTGGGCGGAGCTCTATATTGCATATCTTGGTGCCCTCAGGAATAGATGCTAGGGGGAGGATGTTTCCTGGAGCGATCGATGCGTTGGAGCCTATCTGAATGCTTGAGCCAACACGTATACCCTCGACAGCTGGGGTGTAGAATTCCACGCCGTTCTCAACAACTATTCTGGCTAGAGGAACCCACCTACCGGGATCGTGGACAAGCTCGGCGACGTAGCCTGTTAGATAGCCCCTGCCACCATTGCTGAGGCTCTCGAGAGGGGGATACCTGGCTGGAGCCACCCTGAGGTGGGATGGCGACCTGAATGTTGAGGTCCCTCTACCAGCCCTCTGCTGCCTGATCCTCTTACCCATAGCACCACACCTCTACAGCAGACCTAATTTAGTAGCAATATCAGAGGCCTTATATTCTTTCGATAGCCTGACATAGGCCTTCTTCTCGCCAGTCCTGGTGATCAGCGTTCTAACACTCTCGACCTTGACGTCGAAGAGCTTCTCCACAGCCTCCTTAATCAGCTTCTTATTAGCCCTCCTATCAACTATAAAGGTTAGCGTGTTCATCTTCTCTATGAGGAGAAGGGACTTCTCGGTTGATACGGGCCTTATAATCACCTTCCCAAGATCGCCGACGCCGGGCTCAGCCATCTAGATCACCCCGCTACAGTGCTGAAACAGAGTATTTGGATGCGAGAGCCTTTAGGGCTGACTCAGAGATAACCATCAGCCTGCCGGGCACCCCTCCAGGGGCTAGATGGATAATCCCTAGGTTCCCAGGGAAAGCAACATCAACCCCAGGGAAGTTCTTGAAGGCCTTTACAGCGGGGGCGTCATGCCTAGATAGAACTATAAGCAGGCTCTTAGGCTCAACATACCTCCTACCCCTACGCTTACCCTTGCCAGCCCTAATCCTGGTTCTCTCGGCAGACCTCTCAACATCGCTCCATAAGCCTGTTTTAACTAGGAAATCCCTGGCATCCCTAGCCCTGGATATATTCTCGAGATCGTCGGAAACAACAACTGGGAGAGATAGGTTTTCGGGGACTATATGGCCGCGTGAAACAACATACTCCCTAACTGCTGTAGCCGATAAAGCGCTGATTAAAGCCAGCCTCCTCTCCTTCTTATTTATGGCCTCAACAATAACCTTATCAACCCTAGGGGGATGGGTCCTTCTACCACCCCGGGTCATGGGGGCGAACACGGCTCTACCATTATCCAGCCTGGGGACCCTAGCAACGCTATATCCAGCGCCCCAGCTCTCGCCAACCCTCCTCTTACCGGCAAGGGGATCCCTTCCCTGGGGCTGCTTAGCTGCTGTCTGCGCTGCGTGGTGTGCTCTCCTGATCAGGTCTATTCTTATGGGGACCCTGAATATTTCTGGTAGCTGGATCTTTTTAACCTCGCCACCTTCAAGATCTATAACGGGGACCTCGGCTGGAGGCCTCAAATACTGTATCAAGGCCCTATACATCTATGCGCCACCTCTAGATCTTTGATGAGAGAGATACATAAACTATCTTGGGGACCTCCCGAGCAATAACCCCTGGAGGCCTCACAGGGTATCTAAGCACAACAGGCCTCTTGGGGGGTCCCTGGACGCTTCCGGATAAAACTATATAGTCGCTTCTAACCACCCCGTAGTGGGGGAAGCCTCCCGCAGGGGTGATGGCCTTGCCGTCGCTACCTATTGTTAGGATCATTAGGTTGTGCTGGGTTCTTCTATGGAACCCCATCTGTCCTGCCTGGGGGACCTCCGAGAATGTCCCCCTACCGGGGCTTCTCGCCCCTATCCTTCTGCTACCCTTCCTATGCTTGTGCCACCTCGGAAGCTCCTTGACGCCGAACCTCTTTATAACCCCCTGGAAGCCCTTCCCTTTGGTAACAGCTATAACATCTATATACATACCCTCCTTAAACACGTCGCCTACCCTAACCTCGCTACCCAGGATCTTTTTAGCATACTCAAGCCTATCGGCTATTCCTCCACCACCAACGGCTATCTCAACCAGGTCAGGCTTCTTCTTCTCTAAACCCCCAACAAGCTTTGGTTGGGAGGCTATGATCAGTGATACCCTAGAGATCTTCTCAGCCAGATCCTCAACCTTCTTGAAGAAGCCGTCTATATCTGGTGTTGGCTTGAATGTCGGGATCTTTCTCCTTATCTCGAGCTCCTCAGGCGGATCGACCCACGCCTCGGTGAGCGTGTATAAGCCGTAGCCAGGGATCTTGCCGTAGACCCTCACCCCTAGAGGGATTACTGGTGCCGTCTCCACAACTGTGACGGGGACAAATATCTCCTTACCCTCAGTGGGGCTTCTGGGCCTGTTGTCGACAACAATCATGTGTGTCA
>JALXCO010000157.1 GCA_026990885.1 Desulfurococcales archaeon | reverse complement strand
CCCTTATTTAGATATCTATCTAGAACATCCTAGGGAAGCCCAACCTTTTTTATGGCCATGATGGCTTTCGAGAATGGCTCACCCTTCAGCTTAGCTAGGTGAATCAATAGATTTCTTGTTTTAACCATGGTTTCTGGAGGATTCTGGAAGGCTAAAAATAAACCTTTCTTAACCCTATCCTCCGGATTGAGCTCGGTTATATCTTCTCCATCGACAAGGATTTTCCCTTCTACAAGCTCATATGCTGGGTGGCCCATAACTATATAGGCCAAGCTACTTTTTCCGCTTCCGTTAGGCCCCATTAGCGCGTGGATCTCTCCAGGCTTTATCTTTAAAGTTACTCCATTGAGTACCTCCTTTCCTTCTATTTTTGCTCTCACATTAATTATCTCTAATCCTTCTTTTCCCATAGTTACTATCCCTCTATACTGTAACTATTAGCCTGTTTAAAAGCTTATAACCCAACAGCATAATCGCAGAATCCGGCTCTAAGTTCCGCTCCAAAGCAAATGTGGCTATAGAACTATAAGAGCAACCCCGAAAAAGGCTACAGCTGAAGCCAAATACTGGATAAGTCGGGGCTTCTCACGAGTATATTTACTGAATATAGACGTTAGAATTGTCCCTACAATAGGTCTTATATTCTGAAGCGCTACAACGATACCGGCACTATAAAACACCAGCGCTATATATCTAAACATCTGCCCTAACGAAGCTATCGCTCCAGCTATACCTATAGATACTAATTCATTTCTGGAGGTCCCGTAAATCATATTCTTAAGCCCATCTCCATATCTGCTGATTATCACTAGCTCATTGAATATGCCGATCAGGTATGCTATCAGGGCACCTATAAAAGGGTCTCCACCGTTGAGGTTCCCCAATCTACCAAAAACTATAGCGAGTGAGATTCCAAATGCCGAAAGTATGCCTGCACCTACACCCTTAAGATCGATAAAATTAAATATAGATCCCCTACCTTCGGGGGTTCCACTTTCATTTATTGTTGAGAGTACTATAGCGATCATAATCATTAGCGCCCCAATTATTTGCTGTATTGAAATAAATTCACCAACTACAAGTATACTTATTAGAATCCCAAATATAATGCTGGTCGAGTTTAAAAGGCTAGCAACACTGACGCCAACCCTCTCTATAGCTATATACAGTGATGCTCTTCCCACAGTAAAATTGAATACGCCTGCAAACAGGTAAAAGATTAAGGCGTCGATGGTTGTTGATGCTTTATTGGCCATAATAGTAGCGAAGAAGGCTAGTATAGGTATACCTGATATTAAGCTTACGAGATTAGCTTCTCTTGATCCTAATCTTTTTCTCCCTCCTCTAACGATTACGTCATGTATTGCGAATAGTATTCCTACACTTAGGGCTAGCATAATATAGATCAGAATGGTTCCACCCTATGGTAAATAGCTGGTAAATAGCTTGCTGATGTGTAGCGGGCTAACTGGCTTCTGGCTTTATGTAGGTGGTTAAGCATTAGGAAACTGGATTTTTCATGAAAGTATTTTGTTTAATATGTATTCTGCTGAATATGGTACCAGATCATCGTATCTTTGCCCAACCCCCAGATATAGTATGGGTTTTTGTATTCCAGCAATTATGCTTAGTGCGGGACCTCCCGAGGCGTCTGCATCAAGTTTAGTTAGAATGACTGCATCCACACCGATGTTCTTGTTGAATTCCTCTGCCTGTATTATGGCGTCGTTACCAGTTAAGGCGTCTAGAATGAGTATTTTAATATCTGGCCTTGCGACTTTAACTACTTTTTTTATCTCATTCATAAGATCTATATCTGTGTGTTGCCTCCCTGCCGTATCTATAATTACGAAATCGTAGCCTGTTTTTTCAGCATGCTTTAATGCGTCATGTACAACGGCCCCGGGATCGGATCCGTATTTGCCCTGGAATATAGGGACCCCGATGTTTTTGCAGTGTATTTTCAGTTGCTCTTGGGCTCCAGCCCTGAATGTGTCTGCTGCCACAACCATAACTTTGTATCCTTTATCTGATAGGTGTTTGGCGAGTTTAGCTATGGTGGTTGTTTTGCCTACACCGTTTACTCCCATAACTAGTATCTTTGCTGGCTTCGATTTTTTGGTGAGGGATTCTAGATCGATATCTGGTTCGCCGTTTTTGAGTATCTCATATAGTATTTTCGAGAATTCGTTCTTTATGAATCTTTCTGTCTTTTCTAGTCTCCCGATTTTCTGGCCGATTAGCTTTTTGGATAGATGATCAATAATTTTTTCAGCTACATCGTAGGCTACGTCGGCCTCCACCAGGCTGAATAGTATCTCATCATACAGCTTATCGATATCTTTCTTGGTGATCTCTCTGCTTTTAATAGGTTCAAGAGACTGCGAAATTTTCGAAAATGTTTTTTCTAGAGCATTTTTTAATTTACCAAACAAAGCAGAGACACGCCCAAAATACCTGGTGTCTATGCATAGCTTTTATTTCATCCCTTCTGTGTTGACTGGATCATCTGGGCCAGTTTCTGCTGGAGACTTTGGTGAAGCTTAACAGCTTCCTGCATGTCCTGGTTAACCTTATTGAGGGCGTTTTTGATGTCTCCTTCCTTATCGATCAGGATCTTAAGGGCTTGATCTATATCCATTTCCATCAGATACTCTCCACCTATATGGGCGATAACCTTTTTGTTCTCGCTACTTATCTTGCCAGGTATATATATGTGCCCTCTTCTAGCTAGATTGAATAGGATCTCATCGTCATCATAGTTTTTTAGTCTCTCAAGAGCTTCTCTCGATAGCCTTATATCTTCAAGCTCCGATAATAATGTGTTTGCCGCCTGCTGCAGGTTTCTTATATACTCTTCAACTCTACCTATATCCTGTGCCAGTCTCTGGATCGCTTCCTGCATTCTGTCCTGCTGGCTACTTGACAATCTCCCACCCGCTTATCTTCTCGAAATCTCTAAGAAGCTTATTTTCGGCTTTATCTGGATCTATCTCCTCAATCTTATATATCTTAATATTTCTCCTCTTCATCTTATGTCTGCTTCCAAGCTCAGAGTATATTTTTTCTAGCGCATGATCCCTGCTTATGGCCCTCACTTCTATAGAGAACTTTCTCCATTCCGGGAATTTATCGTGGGAAAACAGCGCTAGACCTGTCACTCGATATACCTTTACTTCACGTGTGAGTGTTTTGCTCATTGCTGTAGACACCTTTTATTTCTCCATTTATCGTTGAACCATTTATTCCTATTAAGCTTAATCTCTTAATGGTGTATATTAATAGGATATTATTTAAGGTTTATCTCTTCTAAACATTTGAAGATTATAAACTTTTCTGGCTATCCTTTATTAACCCTATTCACAAAATAATTCTAAGAGCATTAGGAGTTGCGATAATTATGTCTGATCCCAACCGTTTTCCTGGGGGGTCACCCAATTCGAGGCATGGAAGAGGGTCTCTAGGTAGAAGTAGAAAAGAGTTTATATTGAGGGTTGCTGAAGCCAAGGTTAGGGAGGCAAACAGGAACAAGGTTAGGCTAAGCATCAGCGTGATGAACGAGCTGGGTGTTGAGCCGGGAGGGATCGTTGAGATCGAGGGTAAAAAGAAGACTGCAGCGATAGCTTGGCCTAGTTATGACGATGATGATCCTGGAATAATAAGGATGGATACTATGGTCAGGCGCAATGCTGGGGTGTCGATTGGGGATAAAGTGATCGTTAGGAAGGCAGACTATAAGTATGCTTCATTCGTTAAGATAGCCCCTGCACAGTCTAACGTATCCTTTACATCTATTGATCCTAGCTTCGTTAACTATGTTAAAAAGAGGTTAAGCGATACTCCTGTGGTTGAGGGTGATATAGTATATATACCCCTGCTGGGTCAGCCTATACCGTTCTATATAATAAATACAAGGCCTCACGGTGTTGTTGTCATAACTAAAGACACTAATGTGCAGATCCTAGATAAGCCCGTCAACGCCCTTAAACTAACAAGGGTATCGTATGAGGATATAGGTGGAATGAAATCAATAATACCAAAGGTGAGGGAGCTTGTTGAGCTACCGCTTAAGCATCCTGAGATATTTAAGAGGCTTGGTATAGATCCTCCTAAGGGCATATTGCTGTATGGTCCTCCTGGGGTGGGTAAAACACTACTAGCGAAAGCAGTAGCTAGCGAGACAAACGCGTATTTCATCGCTATAAACGGCCCTGAAATAATGTCGAAATTCTATGGGGAGTCTGAGCAGAGGTTGAGGGAGATATTTGAGGAGGCGCAGAAGAACGCTCCAGCAATAATTTTTATAGATGAGATCGATGCGATAGCCCCTAAAAGAGATGAGGTTGTTGGGGAGGTTGAAAGGAGAGTAGTTTCACAGCTTCTAACCCTGATGGATGGTCTTCAGGGTAGGGGGGACGTTATAGTTATAGCCGCTAGTAACAGGCCACATGCTATAGATCCCGCATTAAGAAGGCCAGGAAGATTCGATAGGGAAATAGAGATTCCGCTACCAGATAAGCAGGGCCGTCTTGAAATACTGCAGATACATACAAGGAACATGCCTTTAGCCAGTGATGTCGATCTTAATAAGCTAGCTGAGATAACCTACGGCTATACGGGTGCGGACCTCGCTGCATTGGTGAGAGAGGCAGCTATGAATGCATTGAGGAGGTATCTTAACCAAATAGATTGGGACGCCGACTCTATAGACGCTGAGCTTCTGGAATCGATGTATGTTACTATGCAGGACTTCCTCAATGCGTTTAAAGAGGTTATACCGAGCGGCTTTAGAGAAATATATATTGAGGTCCCCGAAGTTAAATGGAGCGATATAGGAGGGTTGAACGACGTTAAGCAAGAGCTGAGAGAAGCTGTAGAATGGCCGCTCAAATACCCTGAGTCCTATTCTAAGCTAGGTATAGATCCCCCCAAGGGAGTTATACTGTATGGTCCTCCTGGGGTGGGTAAAACACTACTAGCGAAAGCAGTAGCTACAGAGAGTGGTGCGAACTTCATTTCTATTAAGGGTCCTGAGATCCTTAGCAAGTGGGTTGGAGAGAGCGAGAGGGCAGTTAGAGAAATATTTAGAAAGGCTAGGTTGTATGCGCCCACCGTAGTTTTCATCGACGAGCTTGATTCGCTTGTTCCAGCTAGGGGCGTGTATGACGAGGGTACACATGTAATGGAGCGTGTTGTGAGCCAGTTTTTAACTGAGATTGATGGTATAGAGAATCTAAGTAATGTAGTGATTATAGGTGCTACCAACAGACCTGATCTGGTAGATCCAGCCCTATTAAGGCCGGGAAGATTTGATAAAATAATATATGTTCCTCCACCGGACACCCAGGCAAGACTAGAGATACTGAAGGTACATACAAGGAAAATGCCTCTTGCTGATGATGTTGATCTACACCACATAGCTAAAATAACCGAAGGGTATACCGGCGCAGATCTAGCCGCACTAGTGAGAGAGGCGGCGCTTCAGGCTTTGAGAGAGAATCTGAATGCGTCTATAGTAACGAGGCATCATTTTGAGGAAGCATTGAAGCGTGTGAAGCCCTCTCTCACAGATGATATAGTTAAATTCTACGAGATGTGGAACGAGAGATTCAGGCAGAGGTTGCCTAAGCAAACAGTAAGACCACCAATATATGCGTAAAACATAATGCCTATTTTATGCCTTGAGCATCTAGAGATCCCTTAAATATGATAGTAAATAATGATTTAACGCTTAGTGTGTTTGGGTGATCTAAAATCTCCAAATCAAGTTCAATAGCTAGATATATTATTCAGTATCTTAAAGAAAATAATGGTGCAGCAAAGGATC
>JALXCO010000156.1 GCA_026990885.1 Desulfurococcales archaeon | reverse complement strand
GGGTGAGTGGATAAGCAAGGGCCTATTAACCGAGGAGGAGTTTAAGGAGAACATTGGCTACGCTCTACACCCAGCTGGAGAGCCTGGCATGAGGCCGGTGACGCTCAGCCACCCACTGATCTATACAATAACCACACAGGCTGAGAAGGATGGTGTTGCCGATCTAGCGTTCGCCCTCATAACCATAGCCACAAGCCCACACCTGAACTCGCTGCACGCGGTTAAAAGCGCACACCTAGCCATAATGTATAGCCAGATAAGCGACAGCAGGTATGCGCAGGACTGGTTCCTCCAGGATGTCGCCTACATGCTGAAGTACACCACATTCATACCGAACCACCCGAAGTGGGGTGACTACAGCAGGGCTGTATTCAACATCCTGAAGGCCGTCGAGTCCGACAAGAACCTGACTCCAGACCAGGCGCTCGAGATACTGAAGTCCGAGATAGAGAGGAATATAGGCGACGCCGTGATCTTCGAGTAGAGGGCTTGTGTGTTGCATCTCCAAAAACATAACTCTAAAATCTTTTTTACCTCCTCTCCAACCCCCTCTCCACCCCCTGTAAGGTCCACACGCGTTAGGCAGTGGGGATCCACGGGATAGGTATGGTTAGGGCGAAGCTAAATAGGAGAGCGGCTGCATCGGCTGTAGCTAGAAGGAGGTTTAGATTCAAGTATGTATGGGTATTTCTTGTCCCGAGCGTTGCGCTGATCCTCACGTTCTACTTTATACCTGTGGTATTAACCTTCCTCATAAGCCTAACCGATATGGACTACTCGTTCGAGTGGAACTGGGTTGGGCTGAAGAACTATATCGACTTCCTATACAAGGACCCGTGGATACCCAAGATACTTGGAAACACCCTCTTCTACGTTTTCGTCACGCTAATAGTCTTCAACACCGGTCTAGCCCTACTCGTCTCCCTGCTGACCACGCATATAAACGAGAAGGTGGGTGCATCGATAAGATCCCTGTGGCTCCTGCCCAGAATAACTCCATCAACTGTTTATGCCCTACTATGGCTCTGGGCCACCAGAGAGGAGCCCAACAGCCTATTCAACTGGACCCTGGGGCTCTTCGGTTTTGAGCCTATAAACTGGAGGCTTGAGCAGCCATGGCTCATAGTTATACTTGTGAACGGGTTCGTCGGGGTTAGCTTCGGGATGATAATATTTACTGCAGCCCTAAAGAGCATAAGCAACGACGTGATCTGGGCGGCTAAGATAGATGGCGCCAACACCCTCCAGCAGATAAGGTATGTTGAGCTCCCAATGATTAAGTGGCCCATCCTGTTCGTGATCACATACCAAACCCTCTCCCTGCTGGCCAGCTACGAATATATACTCCTAACGACCGGAGGGGGTCCCGGGCTCTTCACAACGGAGGTTTGGGCCCTCTACATATTCGATCTAGCATTCAGGCAGTATGGAGGAGTAGTTAAATTCGGCTACGGAGCCGCTCTAGCGGTTCTGCTGGTTATCCTTGGAGTAACCCTCTCGATAATATACCTGAGGATATTCAGGTTCCGCGAGCTCATGACAGAGCCAAAGATAGAGGTGTCCTAGACCCATGCCGTCTATAGCCAGGATCCTGGGGTCTGTATTCTCCTACGGGCTCGTTCTAGGCATAACCATACCGGTTATACTCCTCTATATCCTGCTCTTCATATCGAGCTTCACAACCGAGATGGACGGTATATTCCCGAGGGACTTCACCCTGGATAACTGGATGCTTGTTCTGAGGGGCTCTATAAGTGTTCCCGGAACCGAGTACCAGTACCCCAACCTCTATCTGGTAATGTTCAACACCTTCCTTCTAGCTGTGTCCGTAGCAGGGCTGGAGGTTATACTGTCGTCTCTAGCTGGGTACGCCATATCGAGATTCAAGTTCAATGGAAGATCGACGTTCATGGGGATCATACTTATACTCCACGCCTTCCCCGGGGTTACCCTCCTCATAGCGATCTTCTACATCCTGAAGACACTAGGGCTATACGACACCCTGCTGGGGGTGCTCATCATAAAGGTGGCCCTAGATCTGCCTCTGGGTATATGGATCATGAAGGGATTCTTCGACAACGTCCCGTGGGACCTCGAGATGTCGGCCCTTGTTGATGGGTGCAACAGGCTTCAGGCGTGGTGGAAGGTGGTTATGCCAACGGTAAGAAACGGCCTCATGGCTGTTCTCATATTCGGGTTCCTCTCGGGCTGGAGCGAGTTCATATATATACTCGCCTTCATATCCTCACAGGACTACTGGACCCTGAGCATGCTGGTCTACGCGTTCACCAGCGGCGAGTACTTCTATATCAACCCGGGCGTTACTGCGTCTATAGCTATCGTATACATGATCCCGGTGGTAGTGTTCTTTCTGTTCGCCCAGAAGTACCTGCTGAGGATCCAGATAGCCGGGAAGGGAATAACCTAGAGCAGGCAACAGGTTAATTCATCCCATAGATATATAATTATGGTTTCATTAATGCTCCAAACCCTCAGGTATGCGGGCATAGCTGCAGCCGTGCTTGCCTGGATAGTTATAGCCGTATCTATAAGCCGTAATCCCTGGTTCGATCTTTTCGAGCACGCCCTAAGCGATCTTGGAGGTCCCCAGGCGAGTAGCCCATGGATCTATAATCTAGGGCTCATATCCGTAGCCCTAGTGGTCCTCGTGTACTCGATGTACCTGGCATATGTATCAACGAATAAGATGGAGGTTATTGGCTCGGCATTCCTATTGATCGCGGCAATATTCCTAGCTCTAATAGGTGTTTTCCCAGCGGGAACGAGACCCCACACATTTGTGTCTACATGGTTCTTCATACAGATGGATCTAGCTATAGCCAGCTGGGGGATAGGGCTTATACTTAGAAAAGATAGAAGCGCCAGACACGTAGGCTACATATTCACGACTCTAGCCATAGCGTCACCCATAATTGCTTTAGCCATAGACTGGCCCTCGGTAGCCATCCAGGAGGTTTTCGGGATTATCGTGATAGATCTCTGGGTAGCACTCATGTACATAACCATACACCGCTAGCGGGCCAACAAGGTGAATGATTCTGAATATAGAGATGAGTGTAGCTGTATTTATTCTGTTGGGGCTCATAGCCCTTCTAGAGGATTTCACCTACGAGGGTGCGAGGGGTGTTGTTGGCGCATACATAGCTGTTTTGGGAGGGACCTCCATAGCTGTAGGGGCTAGATTGGAGGGATGCTGATGCGGGTTTTATAAATATGGTGTGTAGGAGCCAGGCGCTCTCAATTCTCTATCCCGTCTCGATACCGCGTTATGATAGATCCACAATAATATATGTAGCCCGGCACTAGGCACTAGCTGAGCTGGTCTGTATGCGCACCTATATACTCCCAATCCTCTCTAGACAGCCTCCACCCAAGGGCTCCAGCCAGCTCTTCAACATGCTCCCTTCTAGATGCCCTGGGTATGGGGACCACGGGCTCTATATTGATGTACCAGTTGAGCAGAACCTGGATCGGTGTCTTCCCGTATTTTCTGGCGACTTCATCCAGCCTTCTATTCTCTAGAAGCGCCCCCTTGTCTAGAGGTGTGTATGCCAGATACATCATCCCCTCCCTCCTGCAGTATGGTATAACAGTCTCCTCATCCCCACGGTGGGTTAGGCTGTACCTGTTTTCAACAACAGCTATATCTGTGTGGTTCAGGTACGTTCTTGCCTCCTCGATCTTTTCAACAGTAAAGTTAGACACACCTATACTCCCCACCAGCCCCTCCCTCCAGAGCTTCTCCAGGGTTTTAACAGCTAGCTTCAGGTCTGTATCCCTCTCCAGCCAGTGGATAAGGTACGAGTCCACATACTCAAGCCCCATCCTCTCCAGCGATCCTGCCAGGGACCTCCTGATTGAGCCCTCATCAACCAGGTTTCTCGGATGGATCTTGGTAACTATAAACACATCCTCCCTATCCCCGCCCCAGGCCCTCAGGGCTTTACCCACAACCTCCTCCGCGAATCCTCCGCTATAGATCTCTGCAGTATCGATCAACCTTATACCCAGCTCGAGAGCCCTGACTATGGCCTCTAGCCATGTCTTCTCCTCAGACCTCTCGGTTCTTCTACCACCTGTACCTAGCCCCAAAGCGGGGACCTCCCTGCCGAGCTTGGAGAAGTACTTTGTCTCTACAGCCAAGGGGGGTTCACCGTATATCCATGTGTTTCGGGATGTATATATAGCGTCTAGCCGCCTAGCACTCCTGAATGGTGCTGGTGGTTCTTGCCTATGGATCTCTTTATGTAGTTGAGGAACTCAAGGATCCTGCTCAGCCTACCCAGGTAGTAGCTTGTGCTATACCCCCTGAACCCGTGAGCCATATAGAATCCTCTGGCCCCCCTGATCACATGAACATACCCAAGCCCACCACCGCTTCTCCTAGCTACTACGAGGTCCCTGGGATCAACATCACCAACCCTAACCCTCCTCCTATAATCCTCGACAACCTCAGCGGCCTCATCGACAGCCTCTAGAAGACTATCTGGCGTGTCGGCCTTCTCAAGGATCCCTAGGGCATCCATCCAGGCGTCTCTAACAAGCTTTGGTGTGTCCCTTCTAACGGGATCCAGGCCCTTAACCTTCAATCCACCGCCCTGGAGCCTACCAACATACCTGTTTGATGCCCCGTCTCCCCCACCGGATCCTGTGGGAGGTATTATGAGCCAGCTGTATCTGGCCTCAACCTTGGCTTTGAACCCTGTAGACTCCTCTATAAGGTTCAGGATCTCTGAAGCTGTGGAGTCGCTCAGCCTTTCCACGGCCACAAATATAGAGTCCACTATATAGTGTATAACCCTACCCCCTCTAGAGGATATAGAGTCTATAGCCCTCCACGCCGTGTCTCTAGCGTATGCGGTTACGCATTCATAGCTGTCTATCCTGCCGAATCTAGAGTTTCTATAGCCCAGGTAGCCGAACGATGCTACAAGGATCCATTTGAGAGCCGCCTGCCTCTGGTCAGCTACACCAGGGTCTAGAGGGCCGCGGGCCCTAAGAGCTTCGCGCCTCGCAACTATTCTTTCGATCACGCTGGATACGAGGCCTCTTCTCTCTAGGCATATCCTGTGCCCGGCTTCGGGGACCTCTATGGCTCTCCTGCATGAGGGATCATTAACGGTTTCGGGGGAGATATTGTGTCTAGATATGATCGATGGGTAGAGGGAGGAGAAATCTATCTGTACAACATTGAAATACACCCCTGGCCTGGGCTTCATAACCAGCCCGCCCCTATCTGCTGCCGCTAGATCCCTGACCCTTCTGGGAGGCTCCCAGAAGCCTACACCTCTGTGGGGCACGATGTATCTCTTTCTGAACGCCTCCAGAGCCTCTATCGTGGTGAGCACCCGGCCTATGGATTGTGATGCCACGTCTCTAAGGGGCATATAGCTGAGTCTGCACCACTCTATATATCCGTGTATCCCCAGATCCACGGTATCGATTATCATAGGTATGGCCCTCACAGCTCTAGATGCCCTATAGATGATCCCTCTATGGGGACCCCTATACATAACTATAGCCGGCTCGAGAGACTCTAGAGCATCCTCTAAACACCCTATAGACACCCTATACAGGGATCCATCGAAGGCCTCTATACGTGCATGGGTGGGCTTGATGAGCGGCGAGAAAGTCTCCCCGAACCATGCCTCCAGAGAGACCCTCACCCACCTGATCCTTGGCGGGGCATAGAAGGGATCCTCCACGCCCTCAAGAGGGCTGAGCCCATCATCAACCATAGTGCATAGAGGTATCCCGAGATCGCTGAGGGTCCCCGGTAGCAGGCCTGGATAGGTGTTTACTCTAGACCCAAGCCCAAGCATC
>JALXCO010000155.1 GCA_026990885.1 Desulfurococcales archaeon | reverse complement strand
AAAGGAGTTAAGAAAGATATATATAATCTGATGAAAAAAGGATTCATTGTTTTAAGGAAATAGCCTTTAAATGTAGATTGAGCATTTAAATATTACAGGGTTGAAGGTTAGAAATCAGCCAAACATAAAGATAACACCTATAGACACGTTAAAACAAATAAGCGTGTCAAGAAAATCTGTGGATGAGGAGCCAGAGGGCCATATAGAAATCTACGTTGTTGAGGTCCCCTCCAAACTACTTGAACTCGACTGCATAACGGAAATAGCGGGATTCAATCTATGTTACCTATATATTTTATCCAACCACAACAGTGATCAACGATACATAGATCTAGCTATTAAAAGACTAAGCGTTAGAATGTATCAGGAGCTCCTTGTATTTAAAGACCTCAACATCGAGTTTTTCGTGAGTATAAAATTTCCTCTTGCCTCAGCAATATATAGTCAGCTTATAAGAACCGAGAGCTCGTTAATAGCGTCTATTCTAGAAAAATACATAGACACTAGCCATTCAGTAGACGAGAAACTCTATTCATATCTTACAGAACTCAATGACGATGTGGGCAGCTATGATCCTTCATCGATCAGTATTAGATCTATATATAGAATAGATATAGACGACGTGATCTCCCCATGGCATAGGTTAGCTACATCGCTGCTTTCAGTAGCTAAGATCGTTGAAGAACATATAAATCCCATATACAAGGTTATTGGCAAACACAAAATAGACTCCTTAGAAAAATACCTTGTTGGGAGATACGATCCCTACAACCTAATAAGAGCCCCACAAGGAAAAGTTATAAAAAATGTCAAAACATATGTGAGGCACAACATTTTTATAGAAGAATCAGATTCAGACAATAAATCAAGATCATCATTAGTTTCTAAATTATCAAGTAGTGTTGGAGTATCAAAAAAGATGTATGATACTAAATCGGGCAGAATCGTTGTTCTTAAAAGATTTAATGATCCATCAAACCTGAAATGGATAATAATGTCACCAGCTGTTGAAATGCTTAAAATGATAGGAATCAAGCTAACTATAAGCTCCACACAGAGATTCTGGAACGAGTACACTGTATCATTGAATAACTCTGTTGCTGGATTTAGAATCCCGAGGATACTGTATATAGATCCTTGGGAATTAGCTATAGTGAGAGAATATATAGCGGGAAAAGATCTTGTTCAAATTATCGAGGAAGCAGACTCGAAGCAATATATAGTAGATCTTGTAAGAGAGATAATAGAATCTATAGCTATGACACATAAAAGAGATATATGCTTCGGTGATTCGAAGCCAGATAATTTTATAGTTGATAGCGAAGGCAACATATATATTATAGATCTCGAGCAGATATCTAAATGCAGTAATAACACCCATAAAGCTTGGGATATAGTGTCATTCATATATTATATCTCATTTATGGTATCGGAGAAGAAAGCAACGGTAATCCTAGAGGAATTAGATGCTATAATTAAATCATATTATCGAATCAATAGTGATCAAGGTGTAGCTAAAGAAATCAGTAATAGTATATTTCCATCGATTATGGTTAGCCTGGCCCTGATAAATCCATCGAGATCGTATCTCATGTATAAATACTATAGGAGACTTTTAAGTATAAGTA
>JALXCO010000154.1 GCA_026990885.1 Desulfurococcales archaeon | reverse complement strand
AGATCTATCTGTCGAGGTCCTCACTCACAAGCCCTCCAAGGATAGTGGAGGTAGATGTAGATAGCAGGAGATGGACAACCCTGTATGGGGGTAGGATAGCCAACAGAAGGATCCGGCAGGCGTTTGCAAGGAGCTATATGACCAATATAGAGAGCTTCGACGGACTCAACATACCGACATACGTTGTTGAAAGCAGATACGCACCCAAGCCGGGGCCAACGGTTCTATATGTCCATGGAGGCCCCTGGTGGGAGGTTGCCGACTACTGGGAGGTGATCATGGCCTCACTAGTTGTGTCGGGCTTCCATGTTGTCGCTCCCAACTTCAGAGGATCAACTGGGTATGGGGAGGAGTTCAGGAGACTCGATATAGGGGATCCAGGTGGAGGGGACCTCAAGGATATAGTGCATGTAGCTAGATGGGCGAGAGAGAGCGGCTTAGCCTCCAAGCTAGCTATTATGGGGTACAGCTATGGGGGGTTCATGACCTTCCTAGCAACGGTTAAGGAGCCCGATCTATGGGATGCCGGGGTAGCTGGTGCAGGGGTAGCGGACTGGGAGGAGATGTATGAGCTTGGGGACCAGCTATTCAAGCAGTTTGTCGAGATGCTTTTCGCGGGTAAAAGGGACCTCTGGAAGGATAGATCCGCGATCAACTTCGCCGAGAACCTGAAGGTGCCGCTATGCATTATACACCCACAAAACGATACTAGAACACCCCTGAAGCCCGTCTTGAGATACGCCCTAAGGCTCAGCGAGCTAGGCAAAACCTACGAAATGCACATCATACCAGACATGGGTCACACAGTGAATAAGGTTGATGACATACTGAACCTGGTGTTTCCCGCAGTAAGATTCCTAACCAGAACTATAGGCATGGATTCAGGCACCGGAAACGGAAAATCCCCGGAATAGAGGAGGGGAGAATATAACCTGAATCCTTACGCTTTTTAATATTTCTAAATTTTAATATATCGAAATATCTATCTACACCCCACAGATATAGGGAATCAATTGATGCTGTAGATAGCCGAGCCTCTAGAGGTCCCTCTAGGCTGTTTCAGAGCTAATAGGGAGGGACCCCGCATCCCCTAAACTCAAATACAGGTGTGTTCCACGGATCTATGCTGTAGATCTGGTTAAAGGGTTTCGGAGGTCCCCCAAGGGAAAAGCTTTCATAGGCAAGCGAGAAGGCGTGTTGGGAGACCAACTGCGGATTGTTGAGGGGGAGCATATATAGAGGTGGAGACGGGAACCTTCAGCGGTTGCTGCTTGCGTTTTTATTCTAGGTAACTTGATATATGGATGGGCTATCCATATTGTCTGGGATATACAGGCATATAGGGTCGAGCACAGGTAGCTATAGCTTTATAGACTCCCTAGATATAGGGAGGCCTAGAGACCTGATCTTCCTGATCACTATAGCATCAACAAAAACATCAACAATACCAGGGGTAAGCATAGCTGGTAAAACACCGAAGGACACGCTATATACACCAGCACTAGATGTCGAGTACCTGGTAGCAGGGAAGCCTTTAACGATCGACGCCATACCCATAACACCCGATGGGATACCAACACCTGCACTGGTGTCGAGGTCCCTCATGGTCTCGAACAAGATACCCACACTGGTTGTTGATTCAGGCTCATTTATCGAGCCGAAGATACCCCATATAGACCTGCCGAGCAGGACTCCTGGAGAATCAATAGATACTGGCAACGCGCTACCCAAGGGGACCTCGAGGAAGCTATATAGCGAAGCCAGGATCCTGGGCGAGAGCATCGGTTGCGATAGAGCGGTGTTTATTGGGGAGAGCATGCCTGGGGGGACCACTACTGCGATGGCTATAATGGAGGCTTTGGGGTTCAGGGCCAGGGGCCGGGTCAGTAGCGCGGGGCCCGATAACCCACATGAACTTAAATGGGGCATTGTCTCCAGGGGATTTAGGAGTGCTGGAATAGATCCTCCTGTGGATGACGTGTTTGATGCTATAGATCGTGTAGGGGACCCCCTGCACGTATCGATCGCCGGGATCGCTGATGGAGCAATAAGCTCCGGGGGGAGGGTTGTTTTGGCTGGAGGAACCCAGATGTGCTCTGTTCTGGCTATATTGAGGAGGCTGGGTGTCGATTACCGTGGAAAGCTGGCTATAGCTACAACATACTGGCTGTATGGGGATAGATCTTCAGATATACAGGGGCTGGTTAACTCCATAGACAGTAGTGTTCCCATCTACTATACTATGATTGATTTCAGCGACTCACCGTTTGATGGTTTGAGAAGGTATGATGAGGGCTACGTGAAGGAGGGTGTAGGCATGGGTGGATACATGTTTGCATCGCTGATTCTAGGGGTCCCGCTGGAGGTGATTAAGAGAAGTATATATGGCGAGTATGATAGACTGATCAAGTATCGCAAGGTCTAGTGTTTTGGGTGTTGTAAGAAAAATCTGGCTGAATACCTCGCCCAGATCCCTAGTTGCGGAGCTTAATGGCGAAGCCAGATTTATATCATCCATACCTACGGTAGGCGATAGAGTGGGGCATGTGGTTTTTGCCCAGGTGGAGAAGGATGCGTGTCTAGATAGCTTCACGTCCTTTCAGCGCAGGATTTTAAATATGCTGGGTATAGATCGGGGCCTTGTGTTCGCCACCGCTGCTGATGTCGGGAGATACATAGATGTTTCTGTGAAGCTTGATCGGGATATAGATCTGGAGATAGAGATCATAGCTACAGTAGGTCTCGAGCCGCCTGCATGTGTAGATCTAGAGAAGCTCTATAGACCCATTGCTGGTACAATAAATATAGCTACTATCCTAGACTCAGAGGTCCCCCAGTCGGCTCTAGCGGATCTTTTCAAGACTGTGGTGGAGGCCAAAGTCTCTGCGTCTTCCTACCTGATGCTTAGGTGCAGATCTAGATCTGTGGGCACGGTTTCAGACGCCATAGCTGTGGGGTTCCTAGAATCCGGAAAGAGAAGAAATATATTAACTATGGGTATGGCGACAAGCGTAGGTGGTGTGGTAGCCAGAAAAATACATGGGGTCCTAATAGATCACGCGGTAAATAAGATGGGGATTGAGGGATTCGTTAGAAACTGTATCGGTATGGATATAGATGATCTGGCTAGCCTAGCCTACAGATTCGCTAGCGAGCTGTCTATTGATGCCCCCACGAAGGATTATTTTAGGATAGCTATAGCCGAAGTGTTGGGGGACCCCAACGTTCTTATGGCTTTAATCGCGTCTAGAGAGCTAGATCTATATAGGAGGTCTGGGGTGATAGATAAAATAGCTCGGGTGCAGGGGTCCCCTCAGAGCTACAGCGGGTTGGATTTGGCTTTTCTGTTGGGTAGATCGGTTATTGAGCGGGGCAGATGTATTAAGATCGATGACTGCATCGATCTCTATAGAAGGCTACTCCACCTATCAAGCGAGACCGGGGAAGAGCATCATGGCGGGACCGTATTTGAGTGGTATATGGTGGTTTCTTTAATAACTAGGATTCTTTGCTGTATGAACCAGAATAGGCGATAACCCATTGGTGTGGAGAGGTAAAATAAACTGTGTGGTTATGGCCGGGGGTAGGGGGGAGAGGCTGGGGTTTGCTAGTAAGCCTCTCATTGATTTGTGTGGTGCACCGCTTATTGAGCTTGTTTTGGGTGTGTTGCAGGATCTGTGTTCACGGATAATTGTAGCTTATTCGAGATACACCAGGGGTGTTGAAGATCATGTATGTGGAAGAAAAGATCTTTGTAGAAGCTGTATGTGTATAGAGACTAGTGGGGATAGCTATGTTGAGGACCTCAACAGGGCTTTAGATCTTTCTGGATTCCCCGCGCTGGTGGTTCCGTCCGATACACCGTTTATAGATAAAAAAATATTAGGTGATTTTATATCTAAAGCTCTGGGTACAGGTGCCGAAATAGTTAATCTGAGTGTTGTGGGGAGGGGGCTTATAGGTGTATCTGTCTTTAAATCAAGGTCTGGTAGGTGGATCGATATAGTATACGAATACAGCAACAGCCTAATCGATATAGATACTCCAGAGGATCTTGAAAGGGCCAGGTGCATGTGTGGTGAAGATACACGGAGGTAACCCCCCGGAGGGTGTGATCGACTTCAGCTCCCCGCTAAACCCTTTAGGGCCTCCCAGACTGCTTCTTAACGTTTTATTCAACGAGATCGAGGGTGGAGCAGTCTCCAGATACCCGGATCCTAGCTATAGCGATTTCAAGAATTCTGTATCTATGTTCTATAATATAGATCCCGGAAACATCCTCCCACTGAATGGAGCCGCTGAAGGCCTCTACATGCTCCTCGCAGTCCTGAAGCCTAGAAGGCTTATCGTCTATGAGCCTACATTCGGCGACCACTGGGAGGCTTCGAGGTCCCTCGGGATAGATATTGTGGCTCTACCCCTCATAAGTGAGGGTAATAGATATGTGCTTGAGCCGGATCTGCTGTGCAACATACCGGAGAGGGATAGAGAGAACTCCCTTGTGCTGCTATCCAACCCCAATAACCCTACTGGTGTCTTGGTTAGATCTAGAAAGATAAAGTCACTCTATAGCTGTTTAGGCAGTGGGTCATATATGGTTATCGATGAGGCCTTCATGGACTTCACGGTTGGGTCGGAGAGCTTTATGGGTAGGGGGTTCGAGAGGGTTGTTGTTATTAGAAGCTTCACCAAGATACTATCGATCCCGGGGCTAAGGATCGGTTTCCTGTATTCCGAGGATAGGGACCTCCTGTCGAGACTCGAGGGGTTCAGGCAGCCGTGGAACATAAATATCCTTGCTGAGCGGGCCGTTACCTTTATGCTTAGGAGCGTCGATATATTCAGGGACTTCATCCGCGAGTCCAGGGACTTCATTAAGAATGAGAGGGAGTGGCTCTATAAGAGGCTTAAGTCGCTCGGGTTAACTGTATATAGGTCCTGGGGCCCCTTCCTGCTTGTGAGGCATAGCGGCTACAGCCATCCTGAGCTGCAGTCTGCTCTGATCGATAACGGGATCTATGTGAGGGACGCATCATCTTTCCATGGGTTGAGCGGTGAATACAGTAGGGTTTCCGTAAGGCTCAGGAAAGACAATGCTATCCTGGTTGAGGTTTTTAGAAAGCTCTTTGGTGGATAGGTTTATCCGCGGCCATAAAGGATTTAAGGGCTCTGCTCTCCTTTCTCACGACCATACCTGCGGGTGTAAATGATCTTGTAGCAGCCTCCAGGGCTTTCCATCTAGTCCCGATAGTCGGCCTCCTTGAGGGGGCTATAGCTGGTTCAGCTGTATACACGCTATATCTTGTTGGGCTCGACACACTGTTTATTGGGGTTCTCTACGTTGTGATCCATATAGCGATCACCGGAGGGATACATATTGATGGCTTCTCGGACTATATGGATCTTATAGGATCTAGGAAGCGCGGCAAGGAAGCTGGCGAGGTTCTTAAAGACCCTAGAAAGGGTTCTTTCGGTGTTATGGGAATCACACTAAATATAGTTGTGGGCCTAGCCTCCATAGACATTATGCTCAAAAACATATTTCCTGAATGGCTGATGGTGCCGCTGCTCGGGCTTCTGTATGTTGTGTCTGCTGAATCCATGTATATAGTTCTCAGATATGGTGGGAGGGAACCCTATAACGGGCTGGCCGGTGTGTTCTACGATAACTCCATGTCTAGGGGTAAGATAGCGCTGAACATGGTTGTTCTGCTAGCTCTAACCCTGGTCCTGGTTTCGGTGCCGGGGGTCCTCTACGGCTACATACACATCATGACAGCAGCCGCGGTATTGATGTATGCTTCATCACTAGTGATATGCGTCATCGTCTTGCGGGATTCAAGCTTGAGGCTTGGCTATGTTAATGGTGATGTTCTTGGATTCTCTTTCGAGCTG
>JALXCO010000153.1 GCA_026990885.1 Desulfurococcales archaeon | reverse complement strand
GATCTACTATATCCTTTCTATTTTTAAGTTCATAAGCTATCAAGGCTTCCGTGATACTATCAATCCTTTTTTCTGGTAGATATTTTCTAAGCATTTTCGTATCTATTTCAATATTCATATTATACATTTTTGCATAGTCACGCAACGGTGTTATTGCTTCAATAACGCCTCTAGCTATTCTGTAGCTAAGTCTCTTAAGATAGCTAGGATCTTTAATCACTATAGGTATATATTTACTGTATCTATACAAAAACTTAGCGTAATCCCATTCATAGCGTTTTTCCAAATAGTTGAAGTAATCCTGTCTTGATATTAAATCTTCTACTACAGAAGCTAAGCTATTATTTGTCATATTGGGGGTAGAGGTTTCTACGGTTAGTTTGTCATATGACGAGTTTGATGAGTCATATGACTTGTCATAGCTATTACGAGGTTCAAATCCTCGCCCCGCTACCAAACAAACCCCCGCCACCAAATATTTCTGTTTCTAGCTAGGTGATGGAAAAAGAGCTATAGTTAGGCCTTATCTATTTTCTTATAGAGCCGATAATCAAGCCCGTAAAGAATCCAGCCGAGATAGGCCCTATAGTTAGAATTCCTATCGCAGCAACAAAGTTTATTAGAAGCTCCCTCACCTCGACAGCCTGTATAGCTAGCGACTTGAGTGTTTTATCAACACTTCCTCCTAGGCTCCATACATTTAGGGCGACACCTACAGCTATTATTCCTATAAACGCTAGTATGTACTTGATCATTTTAGACATCACATAACCTAAAGCCGCGCCAAGAACAAACTGTATACCCATAGCTATTGCTGTTTCAGGACTAGAGGTCATGGACGATATAATTTCAACGGTTGAGGGTATCTCTACAGGTGTATCGCTCGACATACTGCATCTCCCCGCGCAATCTAACGTATATTTTTTAGTTACTAGATTAAGCTAATAAAGGTAATTCGATCCCGATAGGGGGACCCCCTATGATTTCCTTTCTATATATTTCTTTATAAAGGCCCGCTCAACATCGATGTTGAGCAAATTAGCAATGGAAACAAGCCACGCTAGAACATCAGCTATCTCCTCCTCGATAAGCTCACGATCACCTTTGAGAAGAGCCTCGGCGAGCTCACCGACCTCCTCCACAAACCAAGCAAATGTAGGGAATAGACCTCTAGCGCTGTCCCTCTCAAAATACTCGCTATAGATTATGTTCTGAATCTCCTTGATATCCAATATACCACCCATATTATTAGTTATGCTGCAGCATCCTCTTTACTCTAACGTACCCGCCAGACCAGTTGATCAAGGCTTTCCTAGAAAGATCGCTTAAACGCTTAAACGTGTAATCATCGAGATTAATATCTACAGCAGCAACATTATCCTCCAAATGCTCGACCCTAGTCGCCCCTACAATAGGGATAATCGTTACACCGCTAACCTCAGAAACCTTAAATATCCACGCCAGAGCAAGCTGCGAGTCGCTCACACCAAGCTCACTAGCTATGTTGTGAAATTCCCTCAGAGCCTCTATAGTTTGCGGAGTAAGATACCTCCTAGAGATCTCGTCCACATAAGCGCCTCTAGAGCTAGGCGGTATACCCGATAGGTACTTCCCGGTTAAGACACCCTGGGCTAGAGGGATGTATGCAGCGATCCCTAAACCCAGCTCTCTAGCGACGGGAAACACATGGTTTTCGGTCTCATAAACCTCTCCATAGTGCCTCTCTAACCAGTTATAGGGCTCCTGCAAGACTATATACGGTATGTGGAGACTTCTACAGTACCTATAGATATACCTTACATCATCAGGGTGAAACCTGCTTGTCCCGAAGTAGTGGATTTTACCAGATCTAACAAGATCCGAAACAGCCTCCAAAGACTCCTCTACAGGGGTGTAGGGATCCGGCCTATGGAAATAGTATATATCTACATAATCCAGCTGAAGCCTCCTAAGACTTTCCCTAATCTGCCACATTATATGTTTCCTCGAAAGCCCCTCACCATTGGGGTGATCAGCCATCCTAAACCTAACCTTAGTAGCTATAACCAGGCTCTCCCTATCATACCCCCTTATAGCCTCGCCCAAAATCCTTTCCGATAAGCCGGCGTGATGGATATCGGGTATATGCTGCGTTCCATGGTAAATGTTTGCTGTATCAAAGAAGTTTATACCAAGATCAATAGCCCTATAAATAATCTTTTTGGCGAGACCAACATCAACATTGTATACGCCGTATTCATCCTTCACAGAGGACGCAGGCAGATGCCACAGGCCTAGAGAAAGCTTAGAAACTTTAAGACCGCTAGCCCCTAAACTAACATATTTCATAGAAGTCATCAACTGAATATTAGCTTAGGCATCAAATATGTATTCCACAAACCCATTATTTTCTCTAACCCCTCAACAATAGATCCAATGACGCAATAGCTTAGAGCTATCGCGATCCCTAATCCTCCAGCCAGATCTAGGATAAAGCCCACAAGAAATCTTCATGAAACAGTTTGTTACCTCAGCATGCATGAAAACAGGATTCAGCAAACAGACAGCTTTCTAGGGCTGGAAGGCTCAACCTCAACAACAGCATGGGACCCCATATCTCCCCCATCTAGATAGCTTATGATAGCCCCGACTATAGACTCGAGCATTCTAGCCTGGGTAGAATAAACCATAGCACCTATATGTGGGGTTAAAACAACTTTATCCATCTTAAGCAACCTATGATCCCTGGGCAAAGGCTCCTCCTCAAACACATCTAAACCAGCATAACTCACAATACCATTCTCGATTGCCCAGATAAGCGAGTCTGTATCTATTATCTCTCCACGGGCTGTATTAACTAGAATAAGCCCTCTCTTAGCAGCGCTCAATACCTCTCTATCGATCATGCCTCTAGTCTCGCTAGTTAGCGGTGCATGGATGCTTACGATATCGCATGTAGCGAATAGCTTTTTAAGGCTATCCACAGTCTCTGCATTTAAGGCTTTAACTCTTTCAGGATCTACATAAGGATCATAAACAACAATCCGGGCATTAAATCCTTTAGCAAGGATCTCGGCCACCCTAGACCCTATGTTACCGAAACCAACAATACCTACAGTCATCGAGCTCAAATCCTTGGGTGGGGCTACGCTTCTAACCAGATCAGAATCGTATCTAGAGACCTCAACTCTACCGGACCTCACATACCTATCGGCAATATTGATCCTGCGCAACGAAGCAAGCATTAGAGCTATAGTGTGTTCAGCAACAGAATCCCTCTCAACACGGTTAGGAACCCTAATAACATATACACCCTCTCTGGCTGCCGCATCGAGATCGATATTATCAACACCAATCCCATGCCTCGCAATGAGCGTTAAGCATTTATTCAACCTAAAGAACTCCGCTCCATAATAGGGTCTAGTAGACGTTATAATGAAATTATAGCCTCCAAGAAGATCAGCCAACTCCCTACCTGAAACATATCGTGCAATATCAACAAAATCTATAGATACACCCCTCTCAACAAGCCTATCTAGGATCCTTCTAAAACACTCAATATCCTTCATAAAACCATAATTAACCACAGCAAGCTTATACATAGCTACACTATAACCAAAAATAAAAATCCACAACAATATAAATCATTATCTCCTATAAGAATAAGGAACCAGAGCCACAGACAGGCTAAGAAGCGGAAAGGCGGAATGAATCCACGTATGATGAAACCTTACACAAAGGTAGCTATCCCTATCGTATTCACTTTAAATTTTTCCTGCTAGGCTAGAAACCCCCTTGAGACCCTGTAGATCCGTAAGCTTGTTAGGGGGTTTGGTCTACAAGGCTTGTCTGTATATACATATGGATCGTGTTATTCTTGTTTATAGGGAATTACCTCTAGACCTCTTATTCTCTTAAAGTGTTTAACGTTTCCTGTGAGGACTGCATAGCCGTTCTCGCGTGCTATTATCCCTATTAATAGGTCTCTGATTTCTATTGTTTGTCCTATAGATGATAGATAAGCTATCTCCTTTCCAGCCTTTATGGCTTCTTCTACCTTTAGGCTTAAAATCATTAATGCCTCCACCAGATCTTCAACTTCTCTAACTCTCCCAAGCCTATATGCGCCCCAAGAGAGCTCAAATACGTTAACCACTGTGGTAGCTAGAGATACCTTAGAATCTATCATCTTATTGATCTTATCGACTGCATACTTCTTTCCTCGTAGAAAATCTACTAACACATCTGTATCTACCACTACTTTACCAGCTTCATACCCCACCTAGACCAAGCCTCTTTAATCTCTTTAAATACCTCATAGAGATCTTCATCGCTTACGTCCCGCCACACACCTGCTAAGTCTATTAAGCTACGGTGTTTTCTAACTAATCTTAATATAACGTCTGAAAAGCTTTCTCCAGGCTTTTTAATGCGTAGCAGAGCTTCATAGGCTTCAAGTGATATAGTTATTGTCTTTACACCCATACTATAACACCACATTTATAAGTGTGTACATACACTTATAAATGTATAATACTTAAACTCCAATAAAAATAAGAAAGAAGGGTAACCTAATAATTCATTTGGGAATAATGCTTTAAGCAATTTAACTGATCTCCTTTATCCTAAAGAGTGAGAGTTCTTGGTGTTGCTAGAGTGAGGAGGAAACCGGCTATCACACCATCAACATTAATGTTTTTCATCACCTAGATGATAGCTAAATACATGATAAAATGAATATAGTTGTAATGGAATGCCATAACGAGGAGACATAAGGTGTAGTGGAGTATTATGGTATCGTCTTCAACCATGGTATTCGTTAAAATAAACTAATTACTTAATATTAATTATATTAATAATGATTTTGTCGGATCCAATAGCGGGCCTGCCCAGGTGATTTGAACCCAGGACCTCCGGCTTCGAATACACGGGGAATATGAACAACGCTTCCAGAGGGAAACTATCAGTTGAAAACGCTATACAACAATGATTAAATGATTATCTGTTATGGCGTCCACTATGATAATCTAGCGGGATACAGTAAACATAATTAGGCTGGAGCCCCATAGTAGTTCTTGGGTGCCTAAGATTGTCTAAGGTCATAAGGGTGAAGTACGAGAAGGGGGTTCTTAAACCGTTGGAGCCTTTAGAGCTTAGGGAAGGTGAAGAGCTGCTAGTAAAAATTGTGGTCGCTGAAGAGAGGAGGAGAGTTCTCCGTAAGTATCGTGGTGTGTTAGGCCCGGTGCCTAAAGATCTGCTAGACCGGTTCATGCTGGAAGCGGAGGAGCAGTAATGCTCTTCCTGGATGCAAACGCAATACTATACTATCTACACAACGTGAAACCCTACTCCCAAATAATAGAAGATGTGATTGCGGAAGAGGACGGACTTTATACTAGCATACGCGTACTAGACGAGGCAATTTTCACCATAGTAAGGACAAAGGTCTGGGTAAGCCTAGGGATACGGCGCATAGAAAAGCTGAGAGAATACATACAAAAACAAGGATACAAACACTTTGATGAGGAAATCAACAAGCTATGCAAATTCTTAGAAGACACAGGCATAGACGTAATAGAAGACAAAGCCACACTCAAACAATTCATAGAGGTAGCCAGGAAATACCGCTTACTACCAGCAGATGCGGTAATAGCCTTAACCTGTAAACACTATGGTATAGACACTATCCTTACCTTTGACGAGGACTTTAAAAGAGTACCATGGCTTAAAGTAATTCCATAAGCTATCAGAGAGACTATCATGCAGGATCATAATGTAGCTAGAGTCGCCCACTCTTGGTTGAAAACAAGAGTTATACCCACCTAGAAAAAAGAATAGAGGGTTTATGTGGCGGGCCCGCCGGGATTTGAACCCGGGACCTCCGGCTCCGCAGGCCGACGCCCTTTCCAGGCTGGGCTAC
>JALXCO010000152.1 GCA_026990885.1 Desulfurococcales archaeon | reverse complement strand
CTCTAGGAACGGATACCGCTGGATCTACAAGGATACCCCCCTCGCTCTGCGGGGTCTATGGGCTTAGACCAACCTACGGGCTTGTGAGCCTAGACGGTGTCTACCCTCTGGCCCCAAGCTTCGATACTGTTGGGTTTATAGCTAGGGATCCTGATCTCATTGAGAAGGCTTTGAAGGCCTCCATAGATCAGGGTAAGCTGAAAATGATCGAGGCGCATAGAGGGGGGCCTAAGGATGCATCAAGGATAAGGTTCGGGGTCCCCAAATGGTTTAGAGCAAGCGAGGAGGTTGAGGACAGGTTCTACAGCTATATATCCAGCCTGAACTATGTTGAGGTAGACATGCCCGTTGCCGAGAGGATCGTGTTCAGATACTTCCCCATAGCCAGGCTATCCGAGGCGACGTATATACATATAGGCAACAGGGATAGGTGGGACCTCTACTTCCCAGACGTGAGGAGAATGCTGGAGAAGGGGCTTGAGTACAGAGCCTACGAGTATCTCCAGGCGCTAGCCTATAGGGAGGAGGTATACTCCGAGTTCAGGAGGGTAATTAAAAAGGTGGATGCCCTAATAACGCCCACAACAATGATCGAGGCACCCAAAATAGAGGATGTCCTCGGTAGGGAGGACGGTGAGGTCAGGTCTATGCTTACCCACAACGTGATCTACGCCTCATACATAGGCTTGCCGGCTATATCGATCCCCTCCCTAGAGGTTGGCGGTCTCCCAGTTGGTGTTCAGGTGATGTGCGATAGATACGGGGACCTCCGGCTTCTCGACATGGCTAGGGCCCTCAGATCTCTCTAGCATGCCCTAAGGCTTCCTATAGTGCTTCATGAGTGCGGACGGAGCCCTCGCCATCCTGCCCAGTATTGGTATGAGGGCTATGATGAATAGGTAGGGGATCATGTTGAATATATAGTACCTCCTAGCCAGGCTTAGGTCGCTCGATGTTATCGCTATCTGTAGAGCGTCTATCAGGGAGTAGAGAAACACTGGGACGGCAACCTTGATCGGGTTCCAGTTGCCGAAATACACCATGGCGAGAGCGATAAACCCCCTCCCAGCAGTAACGTTGAACCTGAAGTCCCCTAGATAGACCAGAGTTAGATACGCCCCCGAGAGAGCGGCAAGCACACACCCTATAAGGGTCGCAGCCATCCTAACCCTATAGACGTTAACCCCAGCTGCATCAGCCGCCCTGGGGTCCTCGCCAACAGCCCTTATCTTTACTCCATAGAGCGTCTTATTGAGCAGGAACCACGTTGCCGGGACGAGGGCTAGGGACAGCACAACAAGCGGGTTGGCTATCGATGAGATGAGCCCGGCCAGCTCCCTGCTCCCTATGGCCTCGGCCAGGTCTGCTGGATCTATGAGGCTCCTCACCTTGGGTATGCCCTGGGCCGCCAGCTCCGGGTTTGATCTTATGAAGTTGGTGAATAAAACATCGGATAGCCCGAGGAAGGTTAGCCATAGGCTCAAACCTATTATGGCTTGGTTCACCCCTACATACACAACCAGGACCGAGTATACAACACCAACAAGAAGGGCTACAGCCATGGCTGAAGCAATACCTATCCAGGGGTCCCCAGTAGCCATAGAAACAATAACCCCTGAGACAGCCCCGAGAAGCATGAAGCCCTCTATAC
>JALXCO010000151.1 GCA_026990885.1 Desulfurococcales archaeon | reverse complement strand
TTAAGCTTCAGGCTATATATGTTTTTGGATACTCTGTTCAGGATCCTATCTATATTTCTAGATATGCTGTTTGACTCAACAAGGATGAGAAACCCTATTATGAGGATCCCAAGAAACATTAAGGCCACATTTGTGGTTGATGAGGAGCCTCCAAACAGTGTTGAAAGCCCAGAAGTGAATGCTGCATGTGGGGATGGGAATAGGTACTCTCTGGATAGCGGCCTGTCGGATCTTATTCTATCTATGAGATCTATACTGCTGGACCTGTACCCCGAACCACCAACACTAGCAAGGAGCCAGGGGTCCCTTATATCCTCGTACGGAACACTCTTTTGGAAGGCCTCTGTCAGGATGTTTCTGATGAGATCGATCTGGTCCCTAGACAGTATAACCGTTAAGTCGTCGAGAGCCCTCGAGCTAGAAATCCTCTTCAGAAGCTCTAGGGCGGCGGCATACTCTATCGAGGTTATAGATCCCTCACTATACATCCATCTAGCCAGATTCATAGTCTCCTGAATCTCCTCGTAAAGCCTCTCCCTATTTAGCGATGCTAGATTCTCCAGACGCGTCCTCAGGTCGGGGTTCTCGATCAGGTTTATGAGCTCGCTATCGGTTAACCCAACAACCTCTATAGCGGTTAAAGCCTGCTCAGCTATATCCCTGGGCTCGATATTGGATCTAGATAGATTCCTGAGGGACTCAGTAACCCTCTGGGTTAGCTCCGGCTCATACGCCAAGCACTCGAGCGTTGGGCACTCCTCAACCAGGTTCAGGGCTTCAGATAGCGCCTCCAGAGAGCTTATAGACCTGAAGTTCCTTATTATCTCATTTATGAGCTGGGAGTAGGCCTCGATACTTGATTTGCCTCCTAGAGCCTCCGGAAAAGATAGGGAGTGTCTACCGAAGTACGTTAGGTTGGCCACAGCGCCCTCGACAGGCTGTAGATTATATAGGAGGAAAATAAAGAAAGATAATGCAACCGCGATCTTGATGGCCCTGTAGAAGGCGCTGTCGCTAAACCCAGCGTGGCCTGTTCTAGGGGGCATAATATACATCAATTAATTAATGTGGTTAGAAATAAATTATGTTTTAGCCGTCAACCCATATATGTAAGATTTATATAGATGCTTAAAGCAATGCTGGCCATAATCGAGGAAGCTATAGAGAGAACCCATACAGCAAGAACCCTGAACATGAGCTCCCTGAAACCTATAGATAGGAGAGTAGCCAATCTATAGCCAACCAGCGTAAACACCTGTATATACACCAGGGAAGCCGGCAACCCCAAAAGAGTTGCGGCTAGAGTGAATAGGATGAGGGATAGCTGTATAGATAGTACAGATACATACCTTACAGACACCATCCTGAATAACCCTTCAAGCAGGGTTATGTTGGAAAAGACTATAGCTAGACCACCAGCAGCCGCTACAGCCGGAAGGAAGCTGTGGCATGATATGCTGCTTATGAACCCCACGTTGTTGGCTCCTAGGAGAACCCCTAAGGAGGCTGAAGACGCTAAAACACCTATCCTGGATATCGAGAGCACCCTAGCTATACCTAGCCTCGAGCCGATGCTCGACAGGAGCCTATATATATAGAGCCCAGCCACCACGGCTAGAACAGCTGAAAGAAGCCAGAGCGAGGCGATGCTGGCTAGCCAGGGGTATATGTCTCTTCCATAAACTATGCTCGATCCTATAACCGCGGATATGATGGCCATCGACAGCGAGAACGGTATCTTCATCGCTGTAGCTATGATGAATGGTATGAGCGTTGATAGATAGATCGTTACGGCTACATCTTGAACATCTGACAGGCTCCCGCAGTCGTATGGGGGTTTCATCAATGCCCCATAGATTATTGATCCTGCAGCAACAGATGCGGAGGCTATTATTTTAGATATGGATATCCGGTATCCAGAATTTATTAGGGGCCCGGTTATTATCGATGCGTTATTAGCGATCGTTATGAAGCTCAGTATAGAAGCTAGGGCCGCCAGCTGGTAGGGTTCTGTCAGCATGATTATTCATCGATCAAGCTTTAGCGGCCTCAACACACGAGGTTCACATGTATACAGCACCGGCAACCCTTAGTGTTGATTGCGCAGCGTCTTCTGTCGCGTCGGCTATACTGTCTACAACCCTAACTAGCTCTATTAGATGGAACATCTCTATGGCGTCGAGCTCCTTGTGGTGGGAGTATATCTTGTCCAGAACCATGTTCTTGTCCTCGTCTATCCTGTCCTCTATGGTATCTATATCCTTAACTATGGCTGTTGCCTTCTTATAGTCTGTGAAGACGGATCTATACAGCTCCAACAGCTTCTCTATTCCGAGTTGGGCTAGAGATATCATCTTGGTTATATCCCTATATATCTCCTCTATGATCTTGTTCTTATTGATCCCGAGCCTGTAGGCCCTCGAGAGCTCCATACCCATGAAGTAGAGGCCATCCAGCACATCGTCGGTTTTATCGACTATATACTGTAGATCGCTAATGATGGCGGGGGCGACAGATCCTCTAGTTATGATACTGTTTATCTTATCAGCTATAGAGTCCGCCTTCTTCTCTAGAAGCATCACCTCGTTAGCCATCTTCTCTATATCCGCTATCGAGCTGCAGCACCCGCTGAGTATATCTATTATTATCTTTGAGGCCTTTATGCTTGATTCAACATGCTCCCTAAGCATCGATATAAGCTGGCTCTCCCCAGATCTATTTATAAGCCTGCCCAAAACATCCTTCATTCAGCATCTATAATTAAATATATTTATCTAATTTAAAATGATAAGGTGCTACCATGAGGACATGCATATCGGTTTCATCCACATTCATAGCCGGCCACAGACTGCCGAGGGAGCTCAGCGCCAAATGCTCCAATATCCACGGACACAACTACAGGGTTAGGGTTAAGGTCTGTAGAGACGGTGAAACCCCATGGGTTATGGATCTAGATAAGCTGTACGAGATGCTGGACAACATATCTAGAGATCTAGACCATGCATACATACTTGCCCAGGACCAGGAGGAGGTCCCCAACGCGAAGAACGTGAGGCTACCCATAAAGATAGCATCCGCCGAGGAGCTGGCCAGGTGGTTCATGGATATGTTCGAGAAGCACGGTATCGAGGGCGTTATATACGTGGAGGTGTGTGAAACCGATAACTACTGCGCGTCCATAGAGAGGTAGCGGTGCATCTATCCAGCTAGTGGTTCCAGGGCTAAAACCCTATATGGCCGGATAGGAGCCGCATCTCCTGCAGTACCTGCTTCTGGGCCTCGGCAAGGGTGCGCCGCAGTACCTGCACCTAGGCTTTTCTCGGGCTACATCGCTGTACTCCTCCCAGCCAACAAGCTCGAGGTATCGCTTCAGTAGGTAGGCCTGCTCCCTAGATCTAGGCCTGAAGTATCTCGATACATTCTCTATGTCCTCATCACTAACCATGGATTCCCAGAGTTTAGCAACCATTGTGGAGCTAGATCCATACTCTATCGGGTTCTTCTCTCTAATGTATGTGGGTATGTTCTGCTTCTCGAGGTATATCCTCAGTATGTACTTGTTCAGTCTTCTAGGATCATCTATAGGGATCCTGCAGTATGGAGGGAGCTCGAGAGCGAGGTCCCTGACACCCTCCTCGCTGTATGGAGAGACAACCTCCACCCCGAAATAGCTGTCTAGAGCATGGGATGAGAACTCCATATATGTGGCTAGATCACTTATATACCTACTCAACTCACCATACGTCATGCCCGCCATATAGCTGTATCCGGCGAAGAGCTCGTCCCCCGCGTCTCCTGTATAGATGCATCTACACCCCAGCTCCCTGGCCTTCTTGAGGCTTACCGCTATAGTTATGTCGTTCCTGACCTCCATAGGATCAAAAGTCTTCAAGACGGAGACAACCCTGTCTGTGGCATCGAGGGCCTCTGTATCCGTAAAGATATGGGTATATAGATCTATGCCGAGAACCCTGGAAACGACATTGGACCAATAGATGTCTTTGGGGACCCCCCTGCTGTAGAGCGCCACTATACCGGTTAGCCTATGCCTAAGCTCTCTCACAGCTACTGTTGCTAGAAAAGATGTATCTATACCCGCACTCAGGAGTATGCAGTCGCATCTATACCTCTCAAATACATCCTTCACTCTCTCTATAAGGAGGTTCAGGGCTGTATGTATGTCTGTATTCAGTATCATCCTTCACCCAGCTACTCGAGCCTCACAGCTATCTCGCTTGAGGGCTGGGACCCTGTGTATATATCGATCAGGAACTCAGCGAATCTAGCTGTTCTAGGTGATGGTCTAGCCGTATATGCCGAGTCAACAACATATATGCTTCCTCTTCTAGCCGCCCTAAGCTTTCTCCACCATGGTTTACGCGTGAGGACATCGATCTCTCTGAGGGACCTCTCAATACCAAAACCGCATGGGGCAACAACTATTATATCGGGATCAAATTTTGCCAGAGTTTCATCGTCTATTCTTCTTCCCGGCTCTCCTGCTGGGAGCAGGGATCTGGATCCCGATCTCTCAACAAGATCGCTTATCCAGTGGCCAGCAGCGTAGAGAGGATCTATCCACTCGATAACGGCTGTTTTAACGCCCCTACCAAGACCCTCCAGCTCGTCATAGAGTCTCTTGAATTCGTGGTATAGGCCCTCAGCTCTGGATTCTCTGTGTATGATCCTTGATAACCTAACCGCTTCAGTAGCTATAGCCATAAAGCTGTGGGGGCTGTACTCGGCGACCCTAATAACCCTAAACCTACTTATCGTGTACGCCCCTCCAGCAGGAGTGTCTAAACCTGTCTTTAGGGGGAACGCACATACATCGCATAGTGTTTGCCCAACTATTAGGTCTGGGTTCAGCCTGTATATGAGGCCCCAATCGATCTTGAACAGGGGTTTTCCGGATCTTTTATACATGCTTATTACACGATCAATCTCTCTAGAAGACATATCCTCCGATATATCAATCAGGCTCCTCACAACCTTGGGTTTAGATAGAACCTCCGCGGGGTAGTCGCATTTATCGCTAACACCAACTATTCTCTCAACACCCTGGTCTAGATACGCAACCATCTCTGTTGAGCTGGGCTCTGTAGTAACTATATTTCTTACCTCTTCCTTACCAGCCATAGTATCAGCTCTCGCTACCACGGTATATCTATTTTAATTTATCCTCCCTCCCTAATTAATATATGGATAACCCATCCATATATAATACACATAGGCAAAAAGCCACACAAGCCTAAAACCCCGAAACATAAATATTTTAGAGGAAGGTCAACAAATGGTAACCAACCTCCCCCAAGAAGCCAAAGCCAAATTCGCCAAGTATCAGGAGGCCAGAACCCCCGAAGAGAAGCTCCAGGCATTAAAGGAGTTCATATCAGCTGTACCCAAGCACAAGGGGACGGAGGGCCTCCTGTACTGGGCTAAAAGGAGGATGGCGGAGCTCAAGGAGGAGATCGAGGAGAGGAAGTCTAGGAAGCGGGGGTCCGGGGGTCCCTCGTTCTTCATCGAGAGGGAGGGGGCCGCGCAGATAGTTATGCTTGGGCTCCCAAACAGCGGTAAGACATCGATACTGGCTAAGGTTACCAACGCGTCTGCTGAGCCCTCGGATATTCCTTTCTCGACGAAACTGCCTAAACCGGGGATGCTTCAGTACCAGGATATCCAGTTCCAGCTTATAGATACGCCTTCCATAATGCCTGAATCAAGCGTGTGGAGTAGAAGGGTTATTGGGCTAGCTAGGAATGCGGATGCTATCATGGTTGTTATAGATCTATCAAACAACCCTCTCCTCCAGCTCAAGCAGCTAGCCGAGATGCTGAGTAATGAGGGGATCAAGATGGTTAGGCCTAGGGGGATGGTGGAGATCTCTAAAACGCAGGATGCGCCTGGCGTTAGAGTGATATACTATGGAAAGCTTCTGGACGGT
>JALXCO010000150.1 GCA_026990885.1 Desulfurococcales archaeon | reverse complement strand
AAATACGGGTTTGGGAATAGCTAGAGTAGTTGGGGAGGACCCCCACCTTGTTGCGTTGGTGATCTCTAGATTGAGGAGGATCGATAACACCAGAGCCATTATAGCCCCCATAAGAGTAACGGGGAGCCTAAAAAAGGCGTATAAATACCTCTCGAGACTCTCTAAAAGCTAGCTTCGCTGATTTAATCATGCTTAAACATATTAATCCACATATATCGGTTCTGATCTAGCTAATGATGCTTATACCCTACAAAAACATGATAATTCGATTTTTATTTATCATAAAGTATAGGTATAAAATGGGTTAAGTGATTGTCGGATGAGGAGAAAGCATATAGCGGCCTAGCCAACTATATAGAGACAAGGCGGAAGCTGATAGACCTGGAGCTAGATAAGATCATAAAAACCTACGAGGGGGAGGTTCTGGAGATATCAAAATACATCATAAGCGGGGGAAAGAGATTCCGAGGTATACTCACCCTACTAATATGCGAGGCCCTTGGAGGCAGCATTAGAGACTCCATGGATGCCGCAGTCGCTGTAGAACTAATGCATTCCGCGTCTCTGGCTATAGACGATATAATAGATGGGGACCTCTATAGAAGGGGAAAGATATCTTCATGGGTGAGGCACGGGATAAGCAAAACTATCCTTGTGGCTAACTTACTGATCCCCAAGGCCCAGATAATGATCGAGAAATACGGGCTAGACGCCCTTGTCCATGTTATCAGAACATGGCTCGACTCGACAACGGGAGAGATACTGGATGTCTTCGGCGCGCCAAGGGACCTCAGCAACTATGAGGTGGTGGCTCTGCTGAAGACAGCGTCTATATTCAGGGTCTCCGCCTACCTGGGTGCTGTGTCGGCGAACGCTTCTAAAGAAATAAAGTATAACGCATCTAAGTACGGCGAGTCGCTGGGGGTTCTGTACCAGGTGGTTGATGATCTGGTTGATCTGTTGAAGATGCTCGATAGCAGCGATGGAAACATAGATATAGAGAAAAACATAGGGGAGGTAGCATCATTAAAAATGTTTCTCGAGTGGCTAAATATAGAGGAGCCCAGCAATACGGATGAGCTTATAGAGAAGGCAACAGCAAAGATATCTGACTTCCTGAGGGAGCTGTCGGGCTATATAGGTGGGTTCCCTGAATCAAGATACAAGCTGTACATAGCTTTTCTACCCAACATAATGATCAGGTACATGCTCGGCGAGCTCGGTAGCTGGGGGGAGGATATATATAGAATGATCCCGGCTAAAAGCTAGCTACGGGAAGCCACAGTGGGGATAGATAGAATAAGAATAATATGCTTCCCAAAATGCAGCATTGATGAGATCTCTAGGGTCCGGGAAACACTAGAGAGCCAGCTGGATATAGACAGATCGCTAGTTACCCACGAGAACATCGGGAAGCTCCCACCAGCAATAATGATTAACCCATCGAGAAACCAGTATATATCCGAAAAGATACTGGAATATATAGCCTCGGTATATAGCGATGGATCTATAGTAGTAGCCATAGTAAAGTACGATGCATACGCATACTACTACAACTTTGTCTTCGGGCACGCAGACCCCATCAACAGGGTGTGTGCCGTATATACACCCCGCCTGGAAAGCGGTAATAGAGCTGTATATCTAGATAGACTATCAAAGGAAGTAC
>JALXCO010000149.1 GCA_026990885.1 Desulfurococcales archaeon | reverse complement strand
ATCTGTCTTTCCCGAGCTTATCCGCTAGCTCGTCTATTGTTAGTCCTGGGGTCTTGATTACTAGGTCTAGTATCTCTGACTTTGCTCCTAGGCTGGGCGGGTTGATGATCTCGACGATGTTTCGGGGGATAACTACTAGTCTATTAACGTCTTCTGTATCGATCTCTATACTGATCTTGTCTTTAAGGTCCTTGGGCATGGATAACGCAGCTGTATATAGTCCGAGCACTATTATCCTCATTCCTCCGGAAAGGATCACTGTAACCCTATCCCGCTCTTTGGCTTGCTTAATCAGTATATCCTTCACAGATCTAACTAGGTGGGGGAAGCTGTATGTTGATTCACCCAGCTCAACAACCTCAACCTTTGCCTGCACGTTTCTGGCTATTTGATCTACATACTTATATGCTTTTTCAGCCTTCTCAACCAGCTTGCTTGTTAGCAGTATCACAAGATCGCCTTGACTCAGCCCATGCCTGATGATCGCTCTGACAACGAACCTCTCATCGAAGCCGAAGCTCGCTATAAGGGCTGTGTGCATTGTTGCCCACAATGCTATACATTGGTATAGATTATTTTAAAGTAATACCCGTGTGCATAATCCATGCATTAATATGGTGTTCTATGTATTAATTATGCATTAATAGTAACGTTTAAAAAACCCTGAACGCATATTACTATCAAGCACCCCTCATTTTTGTAGGTGGAATCCATGGATAGTCAGGAGAGGCGCCCAGACCCTATAGCTGACGCGGCCAACACAGCGAGAATCGCTGTCCATCTAGAGCAGGCCTACGATATAATCGATGAGATGGCCAGCAATCCAAATAGCTATAGGGATTCCCTATATAAGCTTTCCAGGCTTATTACTAAGGTGCTAAATGATCTTGAAAAGAACTCAGACAAGTTCAAAAATTCAGAATATAGAAAGAGAGTCTTCGATAGCGTTTCAGAGTCTCTAAAGTTCTGGTCTAGAAAGCTGGATCAGCTAATCGAGTATCTATCGAGTAAGAGCGACAAGGAGTTTGAGAGGGAGGTGAGGAGGTTTGCTGCTCTTGCCATCTCGCCGGATCATTATTCTCTTGAGGTAAAAAAGGTTTTGGAGGGTGAGTAGATCATGTATACACCACCCTATATAGCTGTAGCCGGGAGATTCGAGCTGCAGGTATCGGTTCTAACAGGCTTAGGGGCTATAGGCAACTATAATCAGCATGCGGTAGCTCGGGTCGTTGTGAATGGAAGAACATATGAGGTCCCTGTTCTAACCGGGAACTCACTTAAGCACTGGCATGCTGTCTATCTTGCTGAAATCTACAAGAGTCTTGGAGGGAGTAATCTTAATGATCTATGTGAGAGAGGGATCGGGTCGAGGGGGTATACTGTAGACTCGAAATTAGATGATCTAAAGCGAGCCTCATCCGAGATCGAGGCTATAAAGGATCTATGCAACGATATACACGGATTCCTAATACCGAGAGAAGAAAATATAAAGAGAGACTCGCTGGTAAAGACAGCATTCGCCATACCCGTTCTAACCGAAAGCAACGTTGAAAACACATCAAAGTTCGCTGTACAGCACAACAAGGTTGTTCCGCCACAAGTTACAAGGGCTACAAATAACGATGAGAAGATGATGCCATATAAGCAGGAATACGCCACATCATCGTCC
>JALXCO010000148.1 GCA_026990885.1 Desulfurococcales archaeon | reverse complement strand
ACCCTAGCTACAAGTCTCTCCGTTTCCCTCTCTAAACCTATTCCAGGCCCAACCAATATGCTTGAAGCCTTCTCGATATATGGTTTCAGCATATCGAAATGATCATCGACCAAAACGCTCCCAGGCAGCTCAACAACAATGATCTCGGGAGAAAACCTCTCTTCAGCCACGGGCTTTGGGGTAGCTAGATATACGAGATCTGTTCCGGACGCCCACGACGCTAGTGCGCTAATCCATGGTGCGCCGTAGTATTTCTCGGATCCAGCTATAACAAGGGTTCTACCATGGTCACCCTTTCTAGATTTCCTAGCCTTTCTCCTTACCCTAAATACCACGTCTCCAGGCCCCACATGTGTTGTGGCTTTTTTAGGGACCCCTATATCGGCTACAATTAACTCACCTACATACGGATTACCTATAAGCCCCTTCTTCGGTGCATGTAGCGTTACCGTTATATCGGCTTTCACGGCTACACCTAAAACCTCTCCTGTGTTTGGGTCTATCCCGGATGGTGCGTCTATAGACACGATCAGTCTACCCGATCTGTTATTGTTGATCGCGTCTATAGCTTCCTTAGCAACCCCCTTCACAGCACCTCTAATACCAATGCCTAGGATGGAATCCACAACCACATTAAATCTCCCTATAAGACCGGGATCGTACTCAACCACATCAACACCAGTTCCATTTTTCACTATATTCAGGTTTGCTACCGCGTCTCTATGCCTAATACTGTCCTCTGGATAAAGAAGTGCTATGGCTACACTGAACCCCATAAGATCTAGGTGCCTAGCTGCAGCAAACCCGTCACCTGCTTTCCCTCCCTTTCCAGCAACGATCAGTATGCTATGGTCTTTAGGGACCCTACTTGAGATCACTTCGGCCACAGATCTGCCTGCATTCTCCATAAGCATCAATGTGCTGACTCCAAGAAACTCTGAGTTCAGCTCTATAGCCCTCATCTCCTTTACGTCTATAGGTGTTGCCCAACTTAGATTGGTTATCAAAGGTTCCACATCTATAGTGATCTATATGGCAAATATGAGTTTTAATTAAATCAACACTGTTAATGTATGGGCTAGGATGTTTCTATAGATCTATAGAGCCTATATATATTATTTATGTAAAATTAACCACAGGATACATCAAATATAGGGTGAGGCCTTGAGGTTCCTGGTGTTAACCTGGAACGATGTTGATAGAGGCATCAAGAAGCTCTCGAAAATAATAATAGAGAATGGCTACTATCCGGAGCTTATCGTCGGTATATTTAGGAATGGATGGATTATAGCTAGAATACTAGCCGACTATATAGGTATAGATGAGGTGAGCGGTATCGGTATAAAGTTCTACAAGAGCATAGGTGAGGTGAGAGAGAGACCCCTGCTAACTATCCCGCCAACGATATCTGTTCGGGACAGAAGGATACTTATAGTAGACGATGTTTCAGATAGCGGAAGGACTCTCCAGACGGCTATAGAGGCCTCCAAGCTCTACGGAGCTAAAGAGGTTAGGACAGCATGCCTATATGTAAAATCCAGAACTCTACTTGTGCCTGACTACTACTGCTGTAAGTCAGATGAATGGATAGTGTTCCCATGGGAATACGGTGAAGTTGTCAGGGAGCTTTCACAGAAGCTTTATGGATCATTGAATGAGGAGACAATAAAAAAGGTTGTTTCCAGCCTAGGTATAAAGGACCCCGAATTCGCAGATCATCTATATAGACTAGAGGTTATGAAGAACAAAATGAGCTATAAAGAGAGATAGCAGTCTAAACCACAATTATTTCAAAAACAAAGCTTCGTTACGTCTTTAGAAATGATTTGAGCTCTTTACTCTGGGTCCTATCTATATAGTGCGCTGTATGGAACTTAGGCCTGAGCCTCTCGATTATATAGTTGAACCCTTTCCATGGGTCGGAGTGCTCCCCACACGTATATACATCTAGAGTTGCATAGGAGTACTCAACCCAGGTGTGGAGCGCTATATGGCTCTCATTCACTAAGGCTATCACAGATACCCCTCCCTTTTTTCCTCCGATTCTCCATGACTTGATCTCTATAAGCGTCATATTAGATCGGGCGACAGCCTCTAGAACTGTTCGCTTAAGGAATTCCTCGTCCTCCAAGATCTTTCTTTCTATACCATATAGATTACCATATACATGTTTGCCGACAATCACATCCTCGGTGCTATTTTCATCAGCGGCATCGGTTTCAGCTTCCAATGCTCTTTCTCCCATAGTTATTATCCAAGCGTTATTTAATATCATATAGGCTTAAAAAGTTAATAGCCGAAATGCGGTCCGGTAACCTCAAACACTATATTTCCCGCTTTAGCTAGTATGTTTACCTCTCTATTATTCAGTTTTCTAATTATTTCTGAAGCAAATCTATCGTAGCCGTTAACTATCTTCATCATAGACCTAAATGAGTCCTCATCAAGCACATTAGTTAGGTAAATATAGAAATCGCATGATACCGTTACGACACCACATAGCAAGCCGCCATCACCCATATGCAGCAGGCATGTCTCAACATCCTGCCTAGACGGTATGCAATACCCGCTTGGATGCGTGTGTACCGTAGCCACTATATTCCTCACATACGGTATCTCAACCTTATGGTATTCACCCTCAAGAACAACTCCCTTCCCGTTTGAAAGGATCAGCAGCAGATACTCAATACCCCTCCTGCTCTGGGTTAGGTATGCGTAGCGCTTAAGTATCTCTGAAGAGCTTTCCTTTACCAGGCTAGCTATATAGCGGTATAGCTCCTCAATACCCAATCCGGGATTGCCCACCACCACTGTTTTGGGAACTATATCTATATCTATATTGAATGATTCTTTAAGATCCCTGATATATAGATCTATATCGCCGCTGCGATCACCATATCTACAGCCTACACAATACAGCGTGATCCGGCTATGGTCCTCTCTGTAATCCACACCCCTGACGTAGACTGCTTCACACTCCAGCTCCTCAATTATGTATTCTGCGAGGTTCAGCACATTGTATAGGGCACCTATATGTTTCAGCGATCTGCTATTGATCTCATTAACCATTTTAGTCATTGAAACCAACTATAATTTAATCTATCTCTAAAAATAATAAGTTAACGATCTATAAAATCGTCTAATCGATCAACCAAGCTACAGAGAGAATCAGATATAGGTAGTGAGGACTGATCTCTAAGTATGCTTGCTACATGCTTATTATAGTTATTGACTATGCCGATCGTATTGAACCCGAAGCCCCTAGCAAACCTCAGGTCTCTGGGCGAGTCGCTTATAACCACTATATTGTGGGGCTTAATACTAAATCTAGAGACCTCCCTAAACACGTGGCTATATAGATCTAGCTTAGTTGCATTATATCTAAGATCCCCTGCGGAATATAGCTTGTGAACCATAGATGTGAATCCGTAGAGCTCTAGTTCAGCTCTAATGTATCTCGACTCGATCTCGCGGCCTGTAGTTATTAGCGTCATGTATTTCCCGCTGGCATAGGCTAGAAAGCTTCTGGAGCACTCCATGGGTTTACCGTAGACCCCATCCATTATGTATCTATGCCATACATTTCTCCAGAAAAACTTGCTGTTTCCAAGTATCTGTTGGCGGATATTGATATATAGATTATATAGCCTGTCATCTTCTATCAAATGGCTGTATTCGGGATCTATATAATATATCTTTATGAAGTCTTGAAAGCTTAAAACGTGACCTAAAGATCTATTATCGACACCATATAGATGGCTGGAGAGCTCCTTTATATATGATAGATAAACCTGCGGCGCGTTATCCACTAAAGTCAGGTCGAGATCTAGAAATAGGCACCTTATTAGAGAAGGCATTTTTATTTTCCTTATGCATTTAGCTAATCCATAATTTTATTCTAGATGCTTCGTTAGGTCTGCATGTAGATCCTTTAATTCGTTATCTATATACTCGGCAAGTGTATCCCTAAAATAGGGGTGGCCATATATTCTAGCTATTATTAGATATTTAGGTAGTGTTCTGATTACCGAGCCTGGATACTCATAGATTTCTATCGATCTTTTTGAATTGTGATCCACTACATATATGGCTTCATCCTCCTTATATATAGATATCGACTCAGCAAACGGGATCACGAATCTATAGGCATCCTTAATACTGCTCTCCCTCTCAATCTTTTCAACCAGCTGTTCTATATATCTAGAAAACTTCTTCTCGACCTCACTCACGTGTTTGTTCGATAGGTGGGTTAGATCAAATATCGTCTTGTATCCCTTCCTAAATAGGAACATCTCAGCTAGATCACATAGATACTCCGAACACGCCTTATCTCTAATCATTGAAGCCAACACCCCATGCACCCAGTAGTCGTCTATATACCTAAATTCACCGCTTTTGATGAGGCTGATGATCCCATCAAACGAACGCAATTTAGATAGCTCGCTGTTTTCATCCAGCAAAGCCTCCCAGATCCGGGCAACCATCAATTCATACATCAGGCTGGTTTTATGGTAGTATACACCACGATACATGTGGAGTCTAGATATATAGAAATTCTCTACAGCAATGAGACCCTTGCTGAAGATGGATAGCCTTAGTTCGCTATCGACGGTCAGAGTCTCGAGAATACGATCTATATCAATCGCCCCGTACACAACCCCTGTATGTAGTGAGTCCCTAACCAGATAGTCCATCCTATCTACATCGAGATCCGAGGATAATAGCTGGTTGTAGAGGGGATTCCTATGGTTGCCTTTTATTATATGGGCTACCTCGTAGGGGTCTATACCTATATCGTTTAAAGCCTCCTTTAGGTCCGAGTCGTTAAGTATAACGGCGTAGCTCAGATCCTCATGCGTAAATGTTCTTTCACCACGTGATCTAGCGAAGTTGCTGTAGTATAGCTCTACAGCGTGGCTATAGGGCATGTGGCCTATATCGTGTAGCAGTGCGGCTAGCTCGAGTACAGGTATATCGTCCCTATCTATATATGCTTCCCTACTAAGCTTTTTGGCTAGCCTGCTCATTAAGCTGTAGACTCCAAGGCTGTGGCTGAATCTATTATGTATAGCTCCAGGATACACGTAGTGTGCTACACCCAGCTGCTTTATTCTTCTAAGCCTCTGGAATATCGGCAGATCAACAATTTTTACATAGTCCTCGGGGAGCAGTATGTATCCGTGGATCTCATCGTAGATCTTTTTATCTTTACCCAACTACAGGCACCTAGCCCCTAAAATAATAATTATGCAATATCCACTTAAAATCAAGGACTATTGAGCGCACCGGATCTTGGTTTACGGCCGCTGATGTTTTCTCCCTATAGGTATTTCATTGCTTTAAGTCTGCTGTAGATCTTTTCTAGATCCTGCTTATCCATGTATGGCTTTATGTTTATGAGATCATTTATCGGATCCTCGCTCCTAGGGTATGTTTTATTAGCGATCATATGTAGCGAAGTTATCATTTCGAGGCATCTGTGCATAGGTTTGTTTATTTCGCTACATATAGATAGTATCTGCTTCAAGCCCTTATAGAGTATAGAGTCTATATCGGCATATCCGCCCTTTCCTTCTATGGATTTACACAGCTCTATCGATCCCAGCTCCTTGGATAGCTTTCTCGAGTAGGGGCCATAGGTGTACCACTTGAAGCTGTATGATAGGTCTCTTCCAAGCATTTCTTGAACTATATATCCGACTTTCTGGATTATCATGCGGTCCCTATGCTTCTGTGGATCAACATCTATGTTGAGTGCTTTAAGGAGATCCATGATTAAACATATATTCAACTTAGGTAAACACCCTTTCCAGATAAAGATGTATAGCTGGGATAGAGATATAAAGATGACGCTAATGATTTTTGTCTTTATATGAGTAATACTAGTGATACTGTGCAAGGTGCGGCAGATGAGAAGCTATCTGGTTATCGATATCGATACGCTGAAAAAGAGAAAGGATCTTCTGGATAAGGCTATCAGGA
>JALXCO010000147.1 GCA_026990885.1 Desulfurococcales archaeon | reverse complement strand
CACCTATATATAGATATAGACCTCCCGAAGAGTAGCGTAAGCTTCGGCTCACAGATCAACTACTATAGCGTGAGCGCCTCAATGCTGGACCTATATATTGGGCTGGCCAAGCTCAACCTCTCGGCTGTTGCCTGCAGGTCTGTTGAAATGATCCTTCAGGACATTATAGAGAGTCTAGATAGGGAGGATTCTAGGTATTACCCGTATATAGTGTCGATACTGTAGGTGCACAATATATATGCTTGTTCCAGATCTGATAATGGATATGGGGGTTGAAGACAGCTAAAATACCTCCGGAGCTGTGTGTGAGGTGTAGGGGTGGATCCCTGCTTTGTGGGTTGTCCTACTGCCCCATAGTTTCTAGATCATTTAAAGCCCAGGTGGTCTCAAGACTCGATAGCAGGGTTCTCGAGGGGTCCTCGCCACCCAGCATTTTTGTTGGTAGGGCCGGCTACCCCGTGATCAATGTATATGTGGCCTCACCCCCGGTTAAGGGGGATACCTCGCTCTATGAGTCTCCCTCTAGATGGCTTTCTCTACCCCTGGACGAGTTTCTGGTTCTTAGATACTCCCTCGTTAGGGGAGGAATCAGATCTAGGGTCCATGACGCATCCAACCCCGGTGGGGAGCTCTACAACATGCAGATCACCGCCTTATCCTCTGCACCAATCGATATAGAGGTTGTTTTCTCCAGGCCTCCATCTAGAAGGATTGTTTTCGACGATCACTCGCCCCCGTTCGGTCCCTCAGCCCCCCTAGAGAGGTTTAGGTTTGGTGGTAATCCTCGTATTGATCGTGTTGTTGATCGCGTCTATCTAGACCGCGATCTTAAGGCCTCGGAGGCCTTATGGAGGCTATATAGTAGAGGTATAGATGTATCTAAGATATCTATGATCCTCAGCGTCGGAGGTGTGGGGATCGGTAGGAGGCGCAGAATAGTCCCCACAAGGTGGGCCATCACTGCCACAGATAAGGCTCTATCCGACAGGCTTGTTTCACTGGTTAAGGACTACCCGGTTATAGATAGATACTACGTCTATGTTAGGAGGGTTGAGGGCAATCTCTTTACCGCTATCCTCTCGCCAGATCGATGGATGTTTGAGTGGGGTGAGGCGTGGTTCCCCTATAGCACGTGGAATCTATGGGGCAGCGATCCCGTTGTAGAGGTTGATTACGAGCTTCATGGTGGGAGGGATAGCTACCCGGATATTGGTGGGTGCTACTACGCCTCTAGGCTGGCTGTGGCTGAGCACCTCTATAGGATTGGTAGGCAGGCTTCAGCTATTCTGTGGAGGGAGATCTATCCCGGGTTCATACACCCGGTTGGGGTTTGGTTTGTTAGGGAGAATATTAGGGCTATGTTCTCCTCTAAACCCAAGGGTGTTTTCGACTCTTTTGATGATGCCCTCAGGTTTGTTTCCGGCTTCCTTAGGGTCCCTATAGATCTATGGATAGCCAGATCTGGGCTGGCCAGGATTAAGAGGTCTAGGAAGATCTTTGAGTATAGAGGTTCTAGCCGCTAGCTTATGTATTCATAGACCATATCCTCGAGTCTCTGGAACTCCTCGGATCTTCTGTTTCTAGGCCTCTCAAGCTCTATAGGGATGTTGGCCACCACTCTAGCCGGTCTCGGGCTGAGAACTATGATCCTGTCACCCATGTATATGGCTTCATCCAC
>JALXCO010000146.1 GCA_026990885.1 Desulfurococcales archaeon | reverse complement strand
CAGGTTCCTCGGGAAAGGCGCTACCTTACTGCGTGCATACACAATATCTATAGGCGAGCTGTGGTTCCCTATAATGATCATGGATTCACGAAGCACCCGTGTGAAGAGATCCTTGGACAGCTCTAGGAAGGTATATAGAAATGACGGCTTCAGCAGATAGATCGAGTCGTACTCTCTAAGATCTAGAAGAGCTCCAGAATCACCCAGGCATCTATTATAACCTATCCTAAGGAGGGGAGTTCTCCTAAGAATACTCTCCCTGCACCATTCAGGATCTATAACCCTGAAAAGAAACCCACCAGAGTTTTTTTCGTTCGATGCTGACGCGTGTTGATCGTTTTGATCTAGATTTAGAGGCATCTGGTAAACATCCACCCTATATCCTTTCCCCGCTAGATAGTTGCCAACATCAATAATCCACCTCTCTCCTCCCCCACCGAAACCCAGATCATAGCCTATCAAAGCGATCTTCAATCTATCTTCCTCAACCATAACGGATTTAATGCTCATTTATATGTAACGGGAATTGCCCAATAAATTATATATTAATAGCTTTAGGTTTAGGGTGAATGCTACTTACTTTTACTAACTATAATTTTAATTTCTTAGGGTTACCCGATCAAAAGTTAAATAGAAACAGAAGGATAATGCCTGAACTATTGAGGGGATTTTTAGATATATTGGCTAGGCTACAATCGATAACAAATGGTGAAATTAGCTAAAGAGATCTAAGTAAGTGATCAAAATATTCACCCACTCTACTCCAGCTATATTGCGATATCTTCTCCATGGCCTTTAGGGCTTTTGATCTGGCGCTATCGTAATGTCTATATATATGTAGGATTTTTTTAGCCAGCTCATCTGGATTACTGGCGGGAACTATATATGCTATATCCTCATCCACAATAGAGGTTCTGGTAAAAACCTCTGAAACAACTACAGGCTTCCCATAGGCAAGGCATTCAAGCGGTGTTAGCCCGTATCCCTCCTCTCCAATAGATGGGAATACGCATAGGTCAGCTATGCTGTAGTAGTGATCTAGATCTTCAACATCTACAGCTATATTCACCAGATCATCCCCATACTCCCTATTTATCGATTCAGCCCTAGATAATATACCATGCAGATACCCCTCATCCCTCCCCTTAACGCCTCTACCACCCACCAGCCAGAGCCTAGGCTTATCGACAACCTCAGCTATTTTTCTAAACGCCTCAATAGATATGTGCTGACCCTTATTATATGAGAACCTAGCTACATGCACAATATCGAAGAACCCATTATCAACATACACAGGCTTAAACGGGCCATCGACACCCTCAAACCCAAGCACAGCGATTTTACCTTCATCAACTTTCAGCTTCTCAACCATCATATCCCTAACATAGCTTGTTGGAACCACAACAGCCTCTGATCTGCTTGATATCTTCCTCAACGCATAAACCCTAATGAAGGAACTCAATGAATTCTTTCTGGATTCAAGAAAGCCGATATCGTGTATAACAGATACAACCTTAATCTCCCTGGATATCCATATAGGAGCTAGTTCGCCCCAGTAGCTATTGACTATAGCTATATCAGGCTTTATCCTATTGACCGTTTTAGCCGCCCATCTCGAGAATAGATAGCTAGAGACTAAAGGGATCTTGACTCTCTGATTCATTACTGTAAGCCTATGAATAGCTTTTGGTTCTTTTTGGTTCATGAATCTTCTCGTTACTCCTATAACTTCATATCCCAATCTATAGAGCTGTTCGCCAAGTCTATACATGAATTTCTCTGAACCACCTATAACTGTTGGCCACCAACCCCTCGAAACAATCGCCACCTTAGTCATTATTATCAAAAAATATGTTTCACATAGCTTTAAATTAATAACTAAGCTCTATAATACTCGTCTATTAACCTTATTTTTCGTAATCTCCAGCAGTTAAAAATCATTGACTGATACCCTTTTCATCGATTAGACTATAGGACGCTATATCAGCACGATAGAAACTATAGAGTAGAGTATATATTATTAATTGCTGGGCCATATATAAAACTATGATGAAACGCTATGGTGAGGTCAAGCTTAAGAGTATATGTTAGGAAGGTTCTTGGCAGGAGAGGCGTGTTTATTCTCAGGAATATTGCATCAACACTATCGTTCTATCTAGGTGTGTATGATGATCCTATGAAGAGGCCTATGGGGATCTCCGCTATGGTTGCTGTATATAATGAGGAGGACTGGATAGAACCCTCTCTACTCTCTATAAAGGATCTGGTTGATGAGTATGTGGTTTTAGACTCCTCTACGGATAGCACTCCCGAAATAATTCACTCTATTAGAGAGAGCTATGGTCTCAACATAAAATATATGTGGGTTCCACAAGGCGATATCGCTGATATAAGGAACAGGGCTCTAAAGACAGCAAGCTATAGATGGATCCTTGTATGGGACGGAGACTTTATAATGCATGAGCGCTCCATTAGCTATCTAAAAAACCTAGTTGAGGAGCTTGATCCCAGATGGCACTACCTGATCTATTGGCCGTGGATCCTCCTATGCGGGGACCTACGCCATACATGTGGCGACAAACCATACCATATCGAACACTGGCTATACACATATTCAACCAGGCTCAAATACCAAAATATAATGCTTAGCGGCAACAAGAAAGACACATTGATAGCTCCGCTACATCTCTATAAAGCCAAATACATAGATAAGGTGCTAGGCGTCCATCTAGCCATGGTCAAGAAGCCATATAGAATTGCGATCAGCAGCCTATGGCATAGATACAGAAAAGAGTTTCAGGAAGCAGCCAGAAAAGGTGTTTCCTTCGAGGAATATGCTAAAGTAAAGGCTAGGGAGGTGTATGGTGTAGAGGATCTTGAGGAGGTTGGCAAAATGATCATTAAAGAGATCATAGATCGCAACCCCAGATACGACCCCTCAAAATATGGGGAGCTACCCTCAATACTATATAGATACATTAAAGGAAAGGGTAGCGGCGATGGATAGCATTAGAGTTTTAGAGTTTAGAACTCTAAATAGCGGAGATGACTCAATATCCTAGATCTTTCTATAACTACTTCTTATATATGCCCGATAACCTCCCTTGGCGATGGTTTTTTCCCTCTCCTCCTCCAGATCTCTATTATGTGCGCGTAAGCCTTCAGCTGCGGGTGGAATCTCTGCCTGCTGTAGTATGCTAGATTAGCTTTCACCATCTCGATCCCTAGCTCGAGCTCCAACCTGTTTGAGGGCCTCGAGCCCTCTACAAGGATTCTATGCATCGTATCTATAGCCCCGCTGTATTCCTCTCTAAGGGATACGATGAATCTCTCTAGCGTATCTATAAGCCTACCGATCCAGGACTCCAGAGCATCCACCCCCATGCTGCAGAGAAAAGGTATATATCCTGGCAACCCTCCAGCAAGACCCCAAACCAGGCTCCAGTCAACTCTGCATGTGTTTTTCTCGGCATACTCTCTATAGAGAGCCCCCATATCGGTTTCATTAAGGGGCTCCACAACGTGGATTAGAGCTCTATAGCCCTCTACAGCCGACTCGAGGTCCTGGGACATAACCCATCCATCGCTTGTGGTGAACACAAGCCTCCAGCCACTGTATCTAGGGTAGAACGCAACAAGCTTGGCTAGAGCCTCAAGATCCTTTATCGGCTCCCTAGAAGCGAGATGAAACTCATCCAAAACCACAACCCTATCGAACCCAACAGACCTCACGGCCTTCAAGGCGACCTCGAGAAGACCCCCAACACCCTCTCTATCCTCAACAACTCTAATGGCTTCTAGAACCAGATCCCTAGGCAGCTGAATAAACTCTCTAGCCCTCAGAACCCTAGCATCGATCTCGACAGGCCTAAGGCCCAAAACACCCCTAACCATATATCTAGCAAGCTCCGACTTACCAACGTTCCTGGGGCCCACAAAAACTATTGTAGAGTAGATCTCGCCGAAAACACTAGCCAGGGATCTAGCCTCATCAACCCTACCATAGATACATGTACCCAAACCAGTCCTCCAGCCACAGTCAACACCACCCATCCAACCACCTACAGAGACCCAAAACCCATAAGGAAAATATGCTTACGCTTAACTCAACCACCTACCAACAGAATAATACCCTATCCCCATTATTGATGAATAGAAACGCTACCCAATATAAAGGAGCGATGAGCCAGAAAATACCCCCTCCCTAGAATATGAGCATTCTGATTAGTATGGCTATTACTGCTGCGAGTATGGGTATGTTGAATCCTATAACGATCCTCTCGACAACCGATAGCCTGCGGTCGACATAGTATGTGAGGCCCTCGAATCTCCGGTTGATGTCTTCGAACCTTCTATTGATGTCCTCGAACCTCTTATTCATGTCCTCAAATCTCCTGTTTATATCCTCAAACCTAGAATTAATATCTCGGAATCTTTCATTAATCTCCTCGAACCTCCTGTTCATGTCTTCGAACCTCTTATCTATGGCCTCAAACCTCTTGTCTATGATCTCGAATCTCCTATATATATCTTCGAATCTCTTGTTGATCTCCTCGAACCTCCTGTTGAATACCTCTATGATTAGCTTGAGGTCTTCTCTGAGGGCTTTTATGTCCTCCCTCGTTGCGAGGTTCTGGAGCTGCCCCAAGCCGCTCAGCTTAAAGATCTCCAGAATCACCTGCGGATTCGATCTGATCGCCTCAGCAATGATCTCGGGATTCTCAACAAGCACCCTTCTGATTCGTTCAACATCCTCACTCATTGATGTGTGTCCACCGAAAAATATTAGGCAATGAAAAAAGATAAATACCGCGCTAATCCTCAAAAATGGCTACAACCCTGGCTGGTGCGGCGCTGGCTAGCTCGATCTTTACGGGGAAGCAGGCAACCTTGAATCCGAACGGTTTGGGGAGAGCGTCTAGATTGGCCAGCTTCTCGATCTGGTAGTACTCCCTCTCGATCCCGGCGAAGTGGGCCTCCCAAATAACTGTTGGGTCGCCAGTCCTTCTATACTCCTCAACCTGCCTCCTTAAAGATCTATCCAGGCTCCACGCATCAATACCGATAACCCTCACACCTCTATCAACAAGCCATAGAACAGCCTCCCTAGTTAAGCCGGGGTTATCGAAGTACTGCGGGGTCCCGATTTTCTTATCGTAGCCAGTCATGATGAGCACTATATCCCTCTCCTTCAGGCTGTATCCGATCCTCTTAAGCTCCCCCGCAATATCCTCCGAGCTTATTTTAGCTCCAGGCTCCTTCCACGTGAAGTCTAGCCTAACGCCGTCCGAGTAGAAGTACTCTAGCGGTGCCTCTGAGATCGTTCTAGCCCTCCTACCCTCAGAGATCGGGTGGTAGTGCCATGGAGCATCTATATGGGTTCCGCTATGGCTCATCATGGAGATGTGCTCTATAGCCCATCCAAGCCCTCCTGAAACCCTGAGGTCGCTTGATGACACCCCCAGAAAGTCCCTCATCTGCTTCATGCCCTCCAGATGCTCCACATACCTAATCTCGGGTCTGAAGCCCTCTGGATCCGCTGGATCCTTATCCCTGAGTGTGTGGGATAGATCAATTATCCTCAAGAAGATCACCCCCTCCTCAACCTGGAAACCATAACCCTAAACACCTCGTCGGGGACCTCCCACTTCCTAACTACAGCCTCCCTCTTAACCTCCTCCAGAAGCCTCTCAACATCAACGCCACCCAGATCTATACCCAGCTCCCTAGCCTTATACTCGATATTGGCCTTACCGGCACCCTTGCCAAGTATGATCCTGTAGCCAGACCTGCCTATAGCCGAGTAGCTAAAAGGCATCAACCCCGTCTCCCTGAGGGGCTCCAGATCCTTTAGCTTCATCAATATATCGACAACAAGCCCAGACTCATAGGTGAATATGGCGTCACCCACAACAGCCTTGTTGCTCGGCATCCTGATCTTGGTCAGCTCCTCAATAAGCTGGGACACGTAGAAGAGCATCTCCGTTTTGATCCCGGTAGAGACTCCGAGAAG
>JALXCO010000145.1 GCA_026990885.1 Desulfurococcales archaeon | reverse complement strand
CTAGCAACGTTCCACGCCGCGAACCTACAGAGACTGGTTCAGAGGCTCACGGGAAGCCCGATAGATATACCGGTAACCTTCATAGACAACCTGAACATAGTCATATTCCAGAACGCTGTCTACGACAAGCGAGGAAAGCTCATGAGGAGGGTCCTCGAGATCGACGAGATATTCGGGTGGGACGCGACCAACGAGAGGGTTATATTCATACCGGTATTCACGTGGGACCCCGGGGCTGATAAGCACATCTACTCCGGAATGGGATCATCCTTCATACTGGAGAACAAGATAGCCCTGAGGAGAGGTATACCCAGAAGCCAGATCAGGAAGATATACGACGAGCTGGAGATGAGGGCCAAATACCTCAGGCTACTCGCCGAGAGGGGGATAGATAGGTATAGAGACGTGTGGAAAGCGATAAAGCTAACCTACGAGGAGGACCTCGAAACATTAATCAGGAAGCTCGAGAGGGGAGAAAAGATAGTTTGAACACAGCCAGCAAGATGGGAGACCCAAAAGTCTTGGGGTAGAGATACATGCTCTCCAGGCTATCGAGAGTCTTTAGGAGGGGGGAGAAGGTAGGGCTGGAAGACGTGTTCATGGTCGCCCACCTATACGCGTTGTCCACAGCAGGGGTGGAGAGGGCCGAGGCCCTGAAGGTGCTCTCCGAGGAGGACGGGGTGTATAGGGCGAGCAGAAAGGTTATTAGATGGGCATCCAACCTGCTCAAGGGATGGGGCTATGGTTTGGCAAGGGTTCTATCCCTCGCAACGAGATTCGTTAAGGGCAGCTACCTAGAGGACTTCTTCATAAGATACGCCCAGGCAATATCCTCGGGCGTGGACTCATACACATTCCTCAAGGCTGAGCTCAACGTTATAAGAAACATCTACCAGGAGAACTACAACAGGAAGATGGAGGCCATGAAGCTTCTGCTGGCTCTATTCACCACATTCATAAGCTCATTCGTTTTCCTCATAGCCAACCTAGCCCTAATGTCCATGCTCCTGGGCGGGGGAGACCAGCTCTTCATGGCTTCGAGCATAGCGATGATAGCCGCGCTCATAGCCCTAACCCTGATAGTTATCGTGTTTATACCGAGGGAGCCTATAGCCGATCCCCAGACAAGAACGATGAAGAAGATAAGGCTCACCTCCCTGATCGGGATCCCGCCCGGAATAGCTGTAGCCCTAGCCCTAGCTGCAGCGGGTCTAGACCCGGCCCTAGCCATCCTGGTTGGGGGAGTACCCATAGCCGTGGCAGGGAGAATAGCGCTGAGGCAGGAGATAAGGCTGCTCAAATACGACGATATATTCCCGACATTCCTGAGGAGCCTCGGCCACATACTCTCTACATCACCAAACCTCGAGATAGCCCTCGAAACGATCCTCAGGATCCCGCTGGGGATACTGAAGACCCCGGTGGATAGGATGTATAAGAGGCTGAAGATGGGGGTCCCAACCCACAAGTCGTGGAAGCTATTCATAGAGGATATATCAACATACATAGCTAAGGCCACTGGAGCGATATTCTACCACACCTTCTCTAGGTTCGGAAACATTAAGGAGGTGAGCGACTACCTCGGCATGATCAGCCTGAACATAATGGATCTGAGGAGGCTAAGGATCCAGCTAGCGAAAAGCTACGAGGCTACAGTACTGATAATACACCTCCTGATCTCGATAG
>JALXCO010000144.1 GCA_026990885.1 Desulfurococcales archaeon | reverse complement strand
GTTATGTATAATGTATGCATTGCTAATGCTAGATCCGGCTTGTCTCACCATACTGTTTTTATTTTTCTTCGTTTCTCTATGTATCGCCCCCTTAACCTTATGTCTTCGACTAGCTCTAGTACCCTTTTGTAGTTAAAGCTTTTCATGGATTCTGCATACCCCTTAATGATTGACTCCTTCAGTTTCTCAACCTCCTCGTGGATCAGTGTTTCTATCGATCTAAACAAAAGATGAAGATCTACAGCCCATTCCTCGGGATCCCTACTATAGCCAGCCAGACCAAAATCTATAAGCCAAATCCTGTTAGTAGTGTCGACAATGAAATTGGATACTGTAGGGTCTCCATGGTAGTATCCTAGATCATGTATCTTTCCAAGAGTCTCACCAACGAAATAGAATATATCCCTATATATAGACACGTTTTCCCTGCTGGATACTGATCTGAGTAATCGATCTCTTAATAAATCACCATCTATCCACTCCATAACAATTATGCCATTACCTATATCCACGTCTAATACGGCGGGAACCGGAAGACCCTGACTTCTTAGATGTATCATTATTTTTGCTTCATTTAGGGTTCTTTCTATTCTTAGCTTTTTATCTAGATCATTATGCATATAGTCCTTGCTATACCTATATTTAACTATAGAATCAAAGCCACCATATCTATATTTGAATATAAACGATTCAGCCCCCCACGAAATAAGCTTTAGCTTCTCCAGACTATCTCCACCTCATCGACTCTCCATCTAGGTTTAATAAAGCTTCTATCGATAGGGATAGTAATCCCCTTCCTATATGCAAGCAACCCTGTCCAAGCAATCATAGCTCCATTATCCGTTGCGTATTCTTGAGGAACAACATACACCTCTATATCGTGTATCCTACCCATCCTACTCATTTTATCTTTAAGAATTCCGCTGGAGGCGACACCGCCTACTAATAGAATCTCTTTCTTTCTGGTATGCGCTATCGCTCTTTCAGCAACTTCTGTAACCATTGAGTAGGCTATCTCCCTAAAGGTTAAACATATGTCGTTTAGATCGAACCCTTCTTTCCATAGCTTTAAGGCTTGTGTAAGCAAACCCGCAAACGATAAATCCTGGCCTTTAACTATGTAGGGAAGCTCCAGGAATCTCTTACCTTTATTGCCACATGAATCCACTACATGCATGCCGTTAACTATAAATGGTGGCCCTAACCCTGTTTCACGGGCGAAAGTATCTAGCACATTACCTAAAGCCATATCTAGGGTCTCTCCAAAGATTCTGTATCTCCTATTTAGATAAGCTATAATAGCTGTATTCCCACCTGAAAGATACACGACTATAGGATCTTTAGCTCCTGTAGTGAGGATCCCTATCTCTATATGGGCAACAGCATGGTTAACTGGTATCAAGGGCTTAGAATAGTAGTAGGCTAACGCTCTAGCCACTGATGCCCCTACCCTAAGTGAGGGACCCATACCGGGACCGAGACTCACCGCTATAGCGTCTATGTCTTGAGATAACGTTAAATTTGCTCTCTTTAAAGCTCTCGACAGAACTTTACTGGCGTTAGCCGCGAGATATCTTGATGCCTCTCTTGGGTGTATACCTCCTTCTCTAGGTATATATGTTATCTTTTCGTTAACCACGATATAGGGATCATTATCGATCGCTATACCAATCCCAAATGTGTGTGCTGTT
>JALXCO010000143.1 GCA_026990885.1 Desulfurococcales archaeon | reverse complement strand
CTATAAGCTACTCTTGGAGCTAGATCCCTTCCGAGCTCATCGGCCATGAATATGAATGCCCAGGGCTTGTACTTGTTGACGATCTCAACAAGAACAGGTGTGTATGAAAGCGGGTTATAGTCCTTCAGGAGCTCATGGTCGGAGTATATGACATAGTCCGCCCCTCTATATATTAGCTCCCTCAATTCCCCCTCATCTATATTATAGCCTATAACTACAGCGCCAACCCTCATAGATACCTTATCAGCTATCTTCCTTGCTGCAGCTATTCCCTCATAGCTGTATTTCACTATCTCCCCGTTAACCTGCTCTATAAATACCCATACATCTCTATACTTCTCGAGATCGGGTGTGGGTTCCAGAAACTGGATCTTCTGGTTAGACATATAGGCATCACCCACAAATAGTTTAGTTCATGTTTTTAGCTCCTTAATCAATTCATCCACCAGGTCTTCATAAGAGAACACCTTAGCTAAGCCCCTATTCATCAGATCATTTAAAATATCCTGGGGAACATTATCTATCACATCGCCAGCTTTGAAGGGACCCAGCTTTCTGCCGTTATATGTGATCTCACCGATATCCTTTACAGCCACAATGCTTCTACCAACTATCTTGAGGGTTTTTGGCTTACCGATATCTACACCAGGACCAACAACAGTCGGTGATCCTGGAAGACCTATCCTGTCGGGCCTAGCCTCAATATCGGTTGCGCTCCAAATCTTTATATCTGTCGACTTGCCTCTATACATCCATAGCCTAGCGCTCTTTCTTCCTGTAAGGGATATTGATGGAGCCCTATAGTTTTGATGAATCGTTAATACAGCCGGTATATCTACCTTGAGCACCTGGATGTATTTCAGAAGCTTTCTTTTAACAATTAACGTGTTGTCCCCGCTACTATACTCGTAGTCAAGCACAAATGTTGCCTGAGGTATAGTCATGTTGAGCTCCTCACTCAACGCCTCAGCAACCTGCGGGCCAACATTACCTGTCTCGCCATCGGATGCCTTCATTCCGGCAAATATGGTGAAGTCTCTATATATCTTCTCCTCCACCTCCTTAAGCATTGATACGGCCTGGTCTCTATCTATGGATCCCTCAGCCAGCCTTACTATTATCGAGTCCTTAGATATGGAGGGCTTATCATTATAAACTATATTAGGCAGTAGGTTCTCGCTATAGAGCCTCTCCGCAAAACCCAATACCTCATCTAAAGGCTTGCCCTCCTCAACAAGCCTTCTAACTGCCTCTACAGCTTCTTTATGCATCCTAAGGATCTTAACTATTGCTTTAGCCAAAACATATGATGTCGCCAACGTATCTGATCCTGCAAGCTTTCTATCGCTAACTATAACGGCCTCATCTATACCCTCAACCTCGAATTGAAAGAGCTCATTCATAATAGGAATTATCTTTGGATGTGGCCCCATAGATAGAGCTATAAGTTTGCCACCAACCCTCCTCCGCAGATAATCGGCAGCCTCAAGGGTTTTCCTATCGTATGGGTTGAGAACTATATCCATCTCCTCCCTTCTGAGTATCCCTCCTATAGATACCACATTAGCTGTGTTTGCTGGTACACCTTTAATTAGAGCTATTACTAACATTATACATACCGATAATTGTTTAACATGGGATTAATATATATAATTATATTTAGATCGTGAACAATATTTTAATGATTGGGTTAGGC
>JALXCO010000142.1 GCA_026990885.1 Desulfurococcales archaeon | reverse complement strand
AAAGATTCTCTTGAGGGTGGGTAGGGGTCTGGACAACGTGGATCTGGATCTAGCCGAGAAGTCAGGGATAAAGGTATACAACACCCCGGAAGCCCCGGTAAACTCCACGGCCGAGCTAACCATAGCGCTGATCATAATGTGCGCAAGGAACCTGTACTCCCTAACAGACTCTATGAAGCGTGGTGAGTGGAGGAGGGATCTCGGTGTAGAGCTGTACGGCAAGAACCTATGCATTATAGGGCTCGGCAGGATAGGCTCCAGGGTTGCTGAGATAGCTAGGGGTCTAGGGATGAAGATCTACGCATACGATATAAGGGATGTGAGGGATAAAGCAGAGAGGCTTGGTGTCTCTCTAGCTGGATCTATTGAGGAGCTCCTGCCTATATGTGACGTGGTTACCCTCCATGTGGATCTCAACAGCAGATCGGAGAAGATAATAAATGAGAGAACCCTGGGCATGGTGAGGAATGGATGCATAATAGTCAACACATCCAGGGGGAGGGTTATCGATCCTAAAGCACTTCTAAAATATATAGACACCGAAAAGATAAGATGCGTCGCCATGGATGTTTACTCCGTGGAGCCTCCGCCAGAGGGATCGGATGAGTACACCTTGATCAAGCACCCAAAAGTTATAGCAACACCACACATAGGCTTCCAGACGGTCGAGGCCCAGAGGAAAGCCGCTCTAGAGGCTGTGGAGATCCTCGTTAGAGAGCTTAGCTAAGGGGGTGGAGACTGCATGAAGCTGCTTACCCCAGGCCCTGTCGAGGTGTGTAGCGATGTCTTGAGAGAGATGTCCCGGCCCATGATCCATCATAGGGGTGAGGGCTTCAGGAGGATAGCTAGGGATATAGCTGAACTTATAAGGGATATAGCCAGGGCCGAAAGACATATAGCCCTGTTCAACGGTACAGGAACACTTGCTACGGAAGCAATGATATATAGCCTCCTATCGCCAGGCGATAGAGCGGTAGTTATATCCCACGGGGTTTTCGGCGATCGCCTTAGAGACACCGCTTCGAGGCGGGGGGTAGAGGTGTATGTGGTGAAGCAGGATCCAGGGGAGCCCGTGGATATGGAGAGGCTGAAGGCGATAATAGACGAGGAGAAGCCGAAGGCCGTGGTGGCCGTGGCCAACGAGACAAGCACGGGCCACAGGCTCAGCGACCTCGGCGAGGTATCTAGGGCGGCTAGAAGCGTTGGGGCATATGTATTTGTGGACGCTGTATCGGCCTTTGGCGGGGAGGAGATAGATGTGGAGAAGCTGGGTATAGACGCCTTGGCATCATGCTCCCACAAGGCTCTCTCAGCCCCTCCAGGTGTGTCATTCATCCTCTTAAGCGATGAGGCCGTCGAGATTGCCGAGAGGATTTCTAGATCTGGCAGCCCGCCACCCAGATACATGGATATACACCTGCATCTAGAAAGCATGGTTAGGGATTCATCCACGCCCTACACCGCGGTTATACCGGTGTTTAGGGCGTTCAGAAGATCCTTGGAGAATATAGTTCGAAACCACGGGGTGGATAGATGGGTGAGGAGCCACTCTGAGAGGTCGGAGATCCTGTATAGGGGGCTGGATAACAGCAGGATAGCCCCGCTGATAGGCACCCCTAGATATAGGGCGAACACCCTCACGGTGTTTGAGGTTCGGGATAGCGGTGTTAGCCCTAGAGAGATTATTGAGCATGTGGAGAGTGCTGGCTACG
>JALXCO010000141.1 GCA_026990885.1 Desulfurococcales archaeon | reverse complement strand
ATTTAGGATCCATATTGTATCACGATCATATTAGAGCTAGGGGTCACAGGAATATAAAGGCTACACATAGATCTACGTTCGAGGTAACTAAAGAAACCTATCTAACACCCCGCGGCGACTGCATAGTTGCTGTAGCCTCCAATAAGGGGCTTAGGGATCTAGATCCATTAGTAAAGAAACACATAACGATGGGCTGGCCAGTTATGATTATCATATCACCGATACAATATCCTGTCTGGGATTACAGTATAGGTGTAGGCCATAGTGGATTAACCCTTAATGATCCAGTAAGAATCATAGCTAGAAAGAGTAGCTATATATCCGGCAACACTATAATGATTAGATCTAGCAAATCTGCAGGAGATTTTAGAAGAGATCTGATTAGAGCCATACGGAATGAAAAAGTAGAGATCGATATATATGTCCTGGTGGCTGAATCAAGAAGTCATATACTTAAATACGCTGAAGATCTTGGATTCAGGCTAGCTGATATTGCAGACCATAATCACGCTTCTGCCTCTTGCTGACCGGTGCTATTGCTGTTTGAGTTGAGTATAGTAGAAAGATCTTGATTATTCTCTAGAGCCTCCAGTATTGATTCACCGAGTTTGGATAGGGTGTATAATTTATAGTTGCCTTTGCTGTGAACTATTTTAACTATTTCCAAAGCCTCAAGAACATGCATGCTTCCAAGGATCTCATATCTAGGGAGACCGGTAGCTACAACTATATCTGAAGGCGTCCTTATATTGTCTTTAAGTTCTCTGAGTATTAGTATGAGCTTGCTTTTAGATGACAACCTAGGCTACACCATATGATATACTATTTTCAATATAATCGCCTTTAAATATTCCGCCACAACTCTGTAGTGAAACCACTTCATTTTAGGGCTCTCATCTTATAGACATATAGCTCCTCGAAAAACAGCTTTTTTCTATCTATCAGTTCTATCTTAAATAGCTTCTTGTATTCGTTATAGAATCTCTCTATGCTGGATAGGCTGGATAGTACTATATATATTATCCCTCTTGATCTTAGAGATCTATATACGTGTTTAATTATCTCTATAGGAGCCTCGATTCCATGGGGACCTCCGCTCCATCTATGGTCATCTATGCGTGCATCTCCGCTGTCAGGCAGGTAAGGAGGATTCACTAGCGCTATATCGATGGTGTCGTTTCTAATGCAGCTTGTTGAGTTGCATTGTATAACGTGGATCGCTTCATCTATTTCGCAGTATTTAGTGTTTCTTTTTGTGCATTCGATGGCGTTTGGGTCTATATCTATAGGGTATATGTTGATGTCTGTATCTATATGTTTGAGGCTGATAAGGCTACATAGGGCAATCGTTAGATAGCCTGTTCCGCTACCTACATCTGCGATGTTTATAGATTTTATAGGTGGTGTAGTGCGTCTGCTTGTTCTCTTTATCAGGTGTATCTCTTTATATAGGTCGCTGTATATGGTCTTCTCTAGAAGGAAGCTGTCGTCGGATGGTTCGTAGGTGTCTTTACAATGCTCTATGTGAAACTTCATTATGTTCTTAATGATAATAGTTATTATTTGTTTTTATAAACTTTTCATTGGTGATCATGGTTGATTATAGAGTATGATGTTAAAGCCGATATAGGTGTTATTGGAGGCTCCGGAATATACTCCGCTGGATTTCTAAAGAATGAGAAAGAGATCAAGATATATACACCATACGGCTT
>JALXCO010000140.1 GCA_026990885.1 Desulfurococcales archaeon | reverse complement strand
CCTCTGAACAAAGATCTTAGCTACCTCAACCTTCTTAACCTGGCCCCCAGAGAGATTTATAAGTCTCCTATTAGCTAAATGATCCAGCTGAAGAATCCTTAAAACCCTACTAATCCTCTCCTCTCTCTCACGACCCTCAATCCCAAATATGGATGCATGAAATCTTAGCGTGTCAATAACCCTAGATCGCCAATACACCTGAGGTTCCTGGAAAGCTATACCAATAATCTCCCTGATCTTCTTGGCATCCCTCCTAATCTCAAAATCCTTAATATATGCTGTACCCCTAGAAGGCTTTAGAACAGTGGATAATAGGAGAAGAAAGGTTGTCTTCCCTGCCCCATTAGGCCCCAGGATTGTGAAGATCTCGTTCTTGTAGATCTCTAAATCAACCCCATCAAGAGCCCTAATATCTCCATAATACTTAGCTAAATCGAATGTGGCTATGGTCCGCATAACGATCCCTAGATACAGTATTATAATATGATGCAAAATTGTGGGGCGTCACGCTATAGATAGTATCTACAATTAACACATTCACAACGTTTGAGGGGTAGCGTATAGATTTTAGATATAGGTTAGCCAGGATCACTAATGTGTTGCCTATATTTATTTTAAACATATTAAACATATTCCAACCTTATTTAATTTACTTATCTATTAATAAATTTACTCAATCTACAGCCAATAAATAAGGTAAAGTAAGAAACTGTATCTTTAACAAAATATTTATAAGGTAATTTAGTAAGGCAAACAATACTATTAGATTACTTTTCTATTTTATTTTAACGGAAGACGCACTAATCGATAAAAGATTTTGGATACTGAGGCATTAGATTTTTAATTCATAGAGAAGAGAGATATATAATTAAAACATTATTTTTTAAACTTAATAGTTTATTAATTCTAAATATTAAGGGATGGTAGGAATGTCTGCTTCTTCATCGTCAAATAATTCTGGTGGTTCAGAGAGATTTTATGATGCTTATGTCACGGATATATCGGTTAAGAGAGAAAAGTATATAGTGGTTAAGCTCGGTGTATATGGTTCTTTCAGTTATAAGCCTGGTAACTCTATTGAGATGTATCTTGACAGGGATCTTTGTGGGGGTGATGAGTGCTATAGGGTTTTTTCTCTGGCTTCCTCGCCTACTGAGGATTTTTTGATGATTGTCACTATTGATAGTGGATCTAGGTTTAAGCGTGCATTGATGGGCTTGAAAGGAGGTAGGGTTAGAATTACTGGTCCCTGGAGCATGAATTTTGCTTTGAGGGAGGATCTGGATAGCGTATTGCTGATTGGATATAGCATAGGTGTATCCCCTATGAGATCCATGGTTAAATATGTCTATGATCAAGGTAGAAGCGATATAGACGTGAAGCTGATATATGTTGATGAGGAAGGGTTCTATCTATTTAGAGAGGAGCTTGAAGATATGGCTAGAGATAGGGGCAATATAGAAGTCGTCTTCATGGATAAGGTTCCGGATCCCTCTACGGTGTCGAGCATGTATCGTGATTTGGGTAAGCCGTACATATATGTTTCAGGACTTCCCCAGGGAGTCAGGGAGATCGTTAAATCGATCAGAGATGCCGGGATAAAGATATCGCGCGAAACTATAGCTATCGAGTCATTTGAGGGATACTGAAGCTAAAGAAGAAGTATCTATGGTGACAACTATATATTTGCTGTATATGGATATAATTTAACTGGTGATGGCT
>JALXCO010000139.1 GCA_026990885.1 Desulfurococcales archaeon | reverse complement strand
CCCTAGCGGGTTAGATGCTGTTGTTCATCTGGCTGCTTTGATAAATGTTGATGAATCCATAGAGAAGCCGGATCTCTACTATAGGATCAATGCATTGGGTACAGTTAGGCTCTACAGCCTGTGTTCAGGGATGTGCGGCAGGTTTATTTTTATAAGTTCGGCGAGTGTTTATGGGGACCCCGTGAAGATCCCTATAGACGAGGATCATCCATACAACCCGATAAATCCCTATGGCGCCTCCAAAGTCTCTGCCGAGGTTGGGATCAGATCCATGTATAGGTCGGGGTGTGGTTTAGATTATATGATACTTAGGCTCTTCAATGTGTATGGTGCTGGCCAGAGCATCGAGTATGCTGGGGTTATAGCTAGGTTTGCTGAGAGATTATCTAGGGGCGAGCCCCCTGTGATCTATGGGGACGGTCTCCAGGTGAGGGATTTTATTCATGTTGTTGATGTGGTTAGGGCTATAGCTAGGGCTGTCGATGCTGAGGACGGGTTGAATGAAACCTATAATATTGCTTCGGGTAGGGGGGTTAGGATAAGGGACCTCGCTTATATGATGATCGGGTTAAGCGGTCTAGAGATAGACCCCATATATATGGATGCGAAGCCCGGCGATGTGCGGGTTAGTGTTGCTTCGATCGCTAAGGCCACCAACGTGCTTGGATGGTCCCCTATTATGGATTTCAGGTCTGGGATCATGGAGGTGCTCAACTACCATAGATACAGGGATGATGAGCAAATATTTAGATCTTTGGACGATATTCCTAGATATATCTAGTATGTTTTAGCCTAGACATTTAATTTAGAGAGACGGGGATCAAGGGAAAATAATTAGATTATGTTGTTCTAGATAGATGCCTACACAAACATGGTGAGGAACTCCAGTCCCGAAAGTATTATGAGTGATGCTATGAGGACTCCTATCTCGATCGCTATAACAGATCTTGCGAAGCTCAAGCCCAGCAGGTGTGCGGCCAGGCTCCCGCTCCAGGCACCCGTGGTTGGTAGGGGTATAGATACAAACAGTATCAGTCCGGGAACCCCGTAGCGGTCCACATACTTCTTTGCTCTAGATCTGATCCTTTCCGTTATGTATAGGTAGAGGTCCCGCACAAAGGGTATCTTCCCGCTCACTATTAGGGCTTCAAGCTTCTGTAGCATGATCAGTATGAGTGGGGCCACAGCCATGTTTCCGGCTATAGCTAGAGCTATCCCGGTGTATCTGCATAGGCTTTCGGATTCCCCGAAAAGTATGTATGATAGGGGTATGGCTCCTCTAACCTCGCTTATTGGGAGGACCCCGAGAAGGGTTATGTAGGCTAGGCTTGTGGGGCTACACATACTCCTGGACCATGGATCATGTTTGGCTTGGTTGTTTTCCGGCTGGGCACTATAGATCTAGAAGTACTCCCAGACTCCTGCGCCCTTGTAGTTGTATACTATTGTTTTGTATGCCGTTATATACTCGATGGCGTATCCTATGCCCTCTCTCCCTATACCTGATCTTTTTCTTCCTCCAAATGGGTAGTAACCTATACCGTGTCTTGGGAAGTCGTTGATGTATACGGCTCCAACCTCCAGGAGTCTTATCGCCTTCCTGATTTTGGATATGTCCTTACCGAAGATCGATGCGTCCAGCCCGTAGGGTCTACCGTTGCTTAGCTCGATCGCCTCATCTATATCGTTCACCTTCACCAGGAGGGATACGGGAGCAAACACCTCC
>JALXCO010000138.1 GCA_026990885.1 Desulfurococcales archaeon | reverse complement strand
CCTCTGAATTCATATTCTGGTTCTACTCCCGTGAGCTTCTTCATTCCCTTTGTACCACTTTTGTCAAATATTCCATAAACATTTTCAGCCTCGGATGTGAATTTCGTTAGATCTTCTTCTGATAATTCTTCAAAGAAAGCAGAAGTGCTTTCACTTTTTAGTTTAAAAATGAATTTAAGCAAATTTGTATCATCTAAGTATTTTATGAATTCTTTTATACTATCGCCTTCAAAAGATATTGCTCTATCTGGAGTAAAATGATAGACAAAAAAGTATTCTTCCGTTAGTATTAGACACCAGTATTTCCCTTGCTCCCTCGCTCTCCCATACATATATTCAGATAATCTCTCAAATAGTTTTTTTGCCTCCCCAGATTTTACTTCCAAACCTTTTTCCATAACTCCTAATAATATCTCTTCACTAAAAGGTGGTTCTGAGTCCAAAGGTCTTTTAAGTTTTTTCTTGATTATTCTTTTAACAAAATCGTTTATTATCTCTAAATCTTTGTTGCCCTTAATTTCAATACATCTAACTTCTTCAGGATTCTGCACAGGTGTATATAATACTTTTGAAAGAGTTTCTTTCTCATCAGCTGTATTCAATCTTACTCTCCTCCAAGAGCTTATCCACCCTCACCTTCCCAGTCAACAGGTCCTCCATCAGCCCCCTCTTGAGGCTTTCAAGCTTCCTTTTGTAATTTTCCTCTTTTTCTATGACTTTGTCAATCTGAGAGAGGACTTTTGCGATACGTTGCTGTTCGGGGAAAGGGGGGAGGGGGATAAGGAAATGTGAAACGTCATTCAAACTAATATTAGATTGGGCCACCTGAACTATAATTTTTTGAATGTGATTTCTAATAATTTTACTTTTTAAAAAGTAGTATAAGAATTTTATATTAACATTTATGTTTTCTCTTAATCTAATTAACGCAAGAGCTTGATTGATATTTGCAGGTAAGATTGTTTTATTGATAACAAATACTCTACCAATAGCTCCTGCGATAGAAAACAATAAGTCATTCTCTTTTAGCTGTGATCTTCTTAAGTATTTATGTGTTGCCCCATCAATAAACGCTATTTGATTTTCTATAATGTTTCCCTCTTCGTCAATTGACTCTACTTTCAAAAACTTGATCCCACTGCTTGTGAAGTTAAGTCCATAAGTAGTTGGCGTAGTTCCCTTTGTAATAAGGGTGCAAAGTGTCCCCAACCTCACCACCTCCCACTCCGCTGGAATCCTGCCGAAGGGTGAATCTTTAAATCTGTGAGTTTCTTCGCTCCTTATCTTCCAGTTTTCGTCTATACCTTTGGTAAGGAGTTCCTGCATCAAACCCTGCTTTATGCGTTTGTATTTCTCTATTATCTTCTCCGTTTTTTCTATGGTGTTGTCAACCGTTTCAAGAATCTCGGCGATTTTTTGCTGTTCGGGTGGGGGAGGAAAAATATTAGGAAGAATGTTAAAAATATCCTTTTCTACATGAGGAATACCAGAACCTTTTACTTGGTGTTTTATAAATAGTTCATAGGACTTGAAATAATAATAAAGATACTTTGGATGAAATTGTTCAGAAGGAACAATTACTTTAGCCATAGTAGAAGCAATAGCTCCTCCTTTGCAGTAGAATACTTCACCTGCATTAGAACCATCCCAAAGAATAACTATGTTATCATTAGCTACTTCCACAGAGTTAAAATCACAATAAAGAGTTTCATTTGTTTCCCTTCTTAGGTATTC
>JALXCO010000137.1 GCA_026990885.1 Desulfurococcales archaeon | reverse complement strand
CTCAAATCATGGAGCTTGGTCTTGAATGGAACAACTGTTTTGGCTCCAGGCACCAGGAATACGAAAGCCGATGGCGGCTCCGTTACTGGGCATGATGGCACGATATACAGGTTCACCCAGTTGTATGTTTCCCACAGCCTCATTATGTGTGGATCGCTTATGTTGAAGTCGCTATCCTTAGGATAAGCTAGAAGCTGGATAATGCGGGGTTCCCTCTGGGCCATTATGGCGTCAGACAGGTTGGCTATCTTCAATACCGCTACAGCAGGGTTACCGTCTGAGACGATATCGACGCTGAAGTACTCATTTGTGTAATAAGTACCCATATTAATTCTGGCGGTTAAAGCTATATCGCTGAGGCTTAACACCCTATCGTTATAGAAGATCTGGAACGGCAGCTCCGCCTCCCTAGAGCATGGTACATATATGTATCTTGTCGGCAGCACGAAAGATACACTCATATTTGTTCCTAGAAGGCCCGATTTAACTCCGGTTACTACCCATCCATTCACAATTGATCCTCCGCCGAAACTCTCTATGGAGAGTCTTTCAGCCAGAAGATCCGGAGCGAACAATCGTATACCCGAGGCTAAACCCTCGGATAAGTCGACGCCTAGAGGCAGCAGTATCGATCCGGTTATGAATCCAGTAGTTAGACCAAACAGGAATCTAATGGGTAGAGTAATTATCTGCAGGAACTGAAGCAGAAAGGATAGTAGCCCTCCTCTCCTCTGCTCAGGTGTGATGCCGGCCTCTAGATAGAATCTATAGACTGGTGATTCCTCAGCGTTTTTGTCGTATACAGCAACTATAACGGATCCCTCAAGCAGGCCTGATTTAACTATTCTCCCAGTCTCTATATATAGGGTGAAATTGAATGGCGGTATTCCAGATGCATTGATCGCTTTAACCCTCACTTCAGCGTATATATACCCTATACTCTGTGTTTTCGCGTCGAGTTCTACCGTTCTATTGTATTCGCCTATGGGGACCACCTCCATAGCTATATAGTATGTCGAGTTCGGCTCTAAAGCGGGTATAAAGCTGGTTAGAGGCCTCACAATGTATGATGGCTTCTTCACCACCGATAGAGTTACTACAGTTGAATGCATCAGGCCGTCTCGATCTATGCCGGAAATAACTATACTATAGCTACACTCCGGGACCCCATCTCTAGGTAGCGATATCTTTATCTCTGCTTCGCCCGGCACGTTGATCTCTTGGCTACTGAAGGATATATCGATTCCGGGATTGGGTATGTCGAACCCCAGCATCGTTATGTAGCCTTTACTCAGGGAGCCCTCTCTCTTGGTTATATTTTCGTAGCTCAGACCCGTTTTCCCGGCATAGCAGCTAATCTGGTCTCTGCTGATCCATATACTATGGATAAAAAGCTTAATGCTTCCCGAATACCCGTTGAACGAGTCGGCCCTCAGGTTTAAGGTTACCTCCTTACCTTCGGGCAGCACGATATAGGGTGTGTCGGTAGATAGCGTGAAATATGGAATCTCCCCAATAGAGATCTTCTCATATAGCGCCGTAGTCTCTGTTCTAGTCTCTGTCGCAGTTACCTCCCTACCAGTACCCCCACCCCTATCTTTTGATGTTGTTACCTGTATCCTGGTTGTTTCCTGCGGCATTTCACGGACAGCTGTCTCTTTGGGCTGGGTTGCTGTCTCTATTCTTGGGGTCCCCTTTGTTCTTTCCACTATCTGTGGTGTCGTAGCTACCTCTCGGGGTCCCCCGCCAAATATATTGCCTAATATAAGTAATGATCCCAGCGCTATAATAAGGATAAGTATAGCTCCCCAGATCTTAGATAATCCAGCAGATCTTCTAGACACCATAAAAATCCACCAACCTCCAAAAATTAATATATGGTAATATCTACTTTTACCTTTAGGCCTGAAATCCGTGTTGACAGGCTATATGGCCTTTTCTGTTTCTTCTTCTGTTTTTTCTGCTTCAACCTCTTTCTGCTGGGGTTTCATTGTGAAAGATCCTATAGCGGCTAAAAGGGCTGATAAAGCAAGTATCAATAACCCTGTAGAAAGCGTTGAAGTAGAAATCGTTGAAGAACCAACAACTCCAGTGATATCTGGTATAGCAATTAGATTTATGTCTACTATTATCAATCCTAAAATGCTTATCATGGCTCCCATAAAGAACTTACTAACTTTTCTAAGTGTAGAGTACGAGTAGAATTCTAGCAGTGTGTATATGCTCCATAAAAGAGCCATCATTAAAGCAATTTTCATAAAAAAGAACATTACTACACCTATACCGAGTAGTAGTACCATTATGCCTGTAATCTTATAGAGGTTACTAAAGGATCTGCCCAAACCGATCCAGCCAATACCTCTTAAAATAAATCCAATGAGATAAGTATATAATGCCATGAGTGCTAGACCAGCAAACGCTATTCCTATGATGGATGTAGCCAATCCCAGGAGTCCTGTTGTTATAGCTGAGAAGATGAATCCCACTCCAAGTAGTATTTTTGGAGCTCTCGTAATCGCCATAGTCTCCAAAAATTTAAAATATTATTAATTAAAATATATTTATTTTTAACATGTACATGATTTCTATGTTTTTTATTATTATCATTTATGTAGGCCAGCTATATATTTAAGTATATCTGTTCTAGTAATTATACCGCATGGTGTTCCACGATCGTTGGTTACAACCAGCCTCCCTACCCTATATAGATCCATGAGCTTCATGGCCTCAAATATAGTGTCGTTTTCGCTAATAGTGAAAACCTTGGGGTTCATGTAGAGCTCCACCCTCTCCTCGGGATTTCCGTATTTGGCTAGTGCTCCAGCTATGTCTGTCATGGTTATGAATCCAACAACATCATTGCGTTCATCGACAACAGGGGCCCCTCTAATCTTGTTCTTCATAAGCTTCTCTGCAGCCTCCTTTAGCGATTCATTCCGCTTGATATATATCAGGCTCTTGGTAGCTACCTTCTCAACATACTCATCCGGGATAGCCACAAGCTTATCTATCTCAACCAGTATTTCCCCAGCCGACATATTGATCCTCTTAACCACACCCTCCAGAACAAGCTTTCTCCAGAGTAGCGATTCCAGCCTAACTCTAGAGCCCTCCTTAACCTTGTTGAGGTCCCCCAGGATCTTAACTACAGCTCTAACGGGACCTCCGGTGAGGAGCCCCATGATCTCTAGCGACCTAGCTATAAATCTGTACTTACTGCCGTTCTCAAAAGCCGTTAAAACGCCATAGCCATACTCTTCCCCTTGTGCGGATGAACCCTTTATAACGTCGTAGGCCTTCAGCGTGGGTATGTAACCGCCTGATGGCCCCGTTAGGCTTTCGATGAGCCCCATGCCTTTGAGCCAGGCTATAATATTTCTTACTGTGCCCTCATCCTTATTCAGTATTGTAGCTATCTCCTTGCTCTTTATAGATCTCTTCTCCTTATCATATAATCTAACTAGTGTTTCAAGCACCTCCCTTTGTGTTGCCGTCAGTCTCCTCATTGCTGGCCGCACCCCCTTTACTCTCTATAATTATCCTATTAAATTAGAATTATTTATTTACTTTAATAAATTTTTAATATATAAAATTAACTATATATCACAATTCAAGCGGTACTATCCCGCTTAACCCAATATACTATATTTGGCGCCCCCTTCTATATATTTTACGTCTACACGCAATATATGATGGGGGCTGAATGCGTGGAGGAGCCAGGAGAAAAATCTATATGGCGCTACTTGGTGTTTTGGCTATTTCGCTTGGCTCAATAGTATATCTCTACTACGCCTCTAACCTATTTATGGATCGGGGTGATCAGCCCGGAGAAGAAATATACATGGAGATATACCTCTCCCCAACATGCTCGTGCTGCCATCAATACATTAGCTATCTGATCCAAAACGGCATAAAGGTTAAACGCGTATTTGTGGATGATCTGTTATCCATAAAGAACATATACGGTGTTCCACAGGATCTTTGGAGCTGCCATACCGGGGTTGTAGATGGGTATGTTGTTGAGGGCCACATACCGGTTGATGTCATTGTGGAGATGCTCAATGAGAAACCCGATATAGACGGGATCGCTCTGCCCGGGATGCCTCCGGGATCTCCTGGAATGCCCGGGGCTTTCAGCGAGTTAGTTATCTACTATTTTACGGGCCAGGAATACGGCGTCTATGCCGTGTATAGATAGGTCATGCTTAAAGATATATTCTGTTTTTAGATATATGTTTTTGGGTCGAACAATTTGATTGACCCCAAAATTAAGATGTATATAGTATCTGGGGGCAAGAGAATCAGTATAGGACAGGAACCCGCCAAACAAGATGTGGAGCTTGATAATAGGTATCATTTAAGCGATAGAGACGACAGATACGACATATATATTGAGATGCCCGGAGCCGAAAAAGACGCGTTGAAGATATATGCTAGAGAAAATCTAATAAGGGTTTCTGGTGAGACGAAGAAGGATCTTCCGTATAGGAGGAGGTACAGCTTCAAAATAGATCTAGACGAGCCAATAGATCCGGATAGGGTAAAGGCTAAATACGAGGATGGCGTGCTGGTCATCACGGCATTTAAGAGGGAGGCTATGAGGAGGATCCCTATAGACTAGCTTTCGATAGCCAGGATCGATTGGTAGCTACCCAACACTTATTTTTCTCCAGCCTTTAAGCTTCGCCTTAACCTTATCCATCTCCAACTTAAGGAACTCTAGGTACTCCTCCAGGTCTTCGGGATCTTCGAGCTCATCAGCTAAGCTTCTGAATCTAGGTTTATCGAAACCTATTTTCTCAGCCAAGATATCCACGACGCCTATTAGGGATCTTATCTCACGATCTATCATAGAGCCAAGTATACTAAGGATCCTGCGCCCCTTCTCGGTCAATCTAAGCTCTAGGTTTCTTGGATGTGTGCGCTCAATATATCCCCTGTTCATCAGCTCATATACCGCGGTGTAGAACGAGCTTCTCGATTTGAGGCCTCTTCTGCTAAATACCTCTAGAAGATCGCTAGCTCTCCGCGGGCTATCCGCTAGGTAGAGAAGGATCGCTACCTGAAGAATGCTTAATCTCTCCCCCTCGATACTAATGATCAAATATATGCACCAATCCAATAACTAGTGTGTGAAAACCCATATAAATAGCGTTATAGATAGCTATTATAATAGAAGATGATAATGTATTGAGATGGAGACACGTAAACAATAGGGATTGGAGAAGAAAATGCAGGGAGTGCTGGCTAGCTTACGAAAGGGACATTCAAAGCGGGCACTCGCTCAGATGCTGGAAGCTAGGGATCCCCTATTCCGCTTTTAGAGATATCAACAGGGCCTTAATGATAATCGAGGAAATAGTCAGAGATCATAAGGAGTGGAGCATGAAACACACTGTAGAGCCTGGAATCATGCGTGTCTTAAGTAGAGGGGTCATCATAATATACACCCCCTCTAGGAAAGATATGGTTGAGTTTATAAAGATCTGCAGCAGGAGGCTGAGGGACCAGTTGAAGAAGCCGGGATTACTTGATGAGATACTGTATAGGATGCTCGTTAACACGGATAGGATTGGCGATCACTTCTACTACCGTAGAGGGTGCCCCGAGTACGATAGAAAGTTTGGGGACTGGAGAAGGTGGCCCGGGACATAGCTGGGGGACCCCCTGGCTAGGCTGTTGGGCTGTGTAGTTTGATGCATTATATTTTACGGCTAGACATAGAGATATTAATAGAGGTCCCATATAATGCTTAATGTTGAGCGGATCAGGAAGGATTTCCCTATTCTGTCGAGAAGGATCAATGGTAGAGAGCTGATCTACTTCGACAACAACGCCACAACGCTAAAGCCTATCCAGGTGATTGAGAGGGTTAGAGAGGTATATGAAAACCACTACTCTAATATCCATAGGGGTGTACACACACTCAGTATGGAGGCCACAGAGCTTTTTGAGGATTCCCTACGTGAGATCTCGAGGTTCATCAACGCCGATTTCGAGGAGCTGATTCCCGTATACAACGCTTCCCACGGGCTGGCTCTGGCCTCCCTAATGATTTCTATGAGATTTCTGAAGCCTGGCGACGAGGTTATAGTGACTATCACGGACCACCACAGCAACATGCTTACTTGGCGCGTGTTGAGCGGGATCGTTGGCTTCAAGGTTAAA
>JALXCO010000136.1 GCA_026990885.1 Desulfurococcales archaeon | reverse complement strand
GTGCCCCGATACTGCTGAGGACATAGAGAAGCGTATAGCTGTTGTTGAACTTGTGCCCGGGTGATTGATTTGGGCTCCTCTATATCCTCGGGGTTTAGCTTTCTGCGTTTCTTGATCGCTTCCGCAGCTTCAATAACCGCTGTATCTCTATACAGGATCGCTGGCGGGGACCCCTTAGCAGGGTTTATTGCTTCAGGCTTAATTATTGGGGTTTTCGCTTCACACATCAAGGAGGCTCTGGCTTCCTCGGTTGTCGCTACCACAGCTATCGCGGGAATTGGGTTCCTGATTAGTACCCTGAACCCCACCAGGGCTATGGCTATGCTTAATCTTGTTGCGGATATTGCTGGGGTCCCATTGCCTATTCTGATCCTGATCTATATAGCGCTGTCTATGGCTCTAGTTACATTATCTTCGGCATCACTATTCTATATATTAAGGATAGTTCTATCCACCAGAGCCAAAGGCTAAATGGTGGAGCCTCTATACCTGGCTTCTGGTGATGGATGCTCAATCCATTAACTTGCTTTCTTTATTAAGGAATACTCTGGCTAGTGCATTCCTTATCTTTGGGTCTCTCCACATTTTCTTATCAGCCTCATACGCCTGGATCAGCCATCTATCCCTGGCCTCATACCATTTTCTACCCAGCCTTCTGGCCATTTCAGCTTCCCAGCGGGCATGGCGTACTGCGTCTTCCCTATTCCTCTTTCTCTCGGATTCTAGTGTTTCGTTGGATATCTCAGGCTCCATGGCCCATTCACCCTTCTAGGACTCCACAGTCTATCCTCAATTCTCCGCACCATCTATATAGATCTTCCTTGCTTAAGACTTCCCTAAAAAGCGTGTATAGAAAAATAGCGTCCCCAACATCCTTGTCGGAATCTAGATACAGCTTATAGGCTATCTGAAGCTCCAGGGGCGATATCTTAAGGGCACGCTCGCCATTCACAACGACACGAATACTGTTGGCTATGGCGTATCGGTATATGTCGATTCCTGCCAGCTTAACCTCTATATTGGGGAGTATGACATCGCCATACATAAATCTCACGCTATATCCCTGTGCAAGGTAGCTTCTATATACGCTTCTTACGGAGTTCTCCGAGCCTATATCGCCCTGCATCAAGCTGAACCCGCCTCTATGGGCTTTTCTGCATAGCTCTACAAATCTACTCTCATCGATCATTTCTAATATGAAATCTATATCATCGCTTCTTCTGGCTCTACCGAAGAGGATAGCGACGTATCCGGCAACTACAGTATAGTCTATGCCGCTCTTCTCAAGGACATTGGCGAATTTAAACGCTACAGTGTCCTCTGGAGTAAGCTGAGGTTTAGCAACGTAGATCGTTCTACTACTCCTATTAAATACTATAGCGTCGCTCACAACGATCCTATCGCTGGAGTTATCTTGATGATTCTGCATCAGCAGATTCACCAATCCAGTCTATAGCTATACTAAGTATATCCTGAGGTAGAATAAGGTTTAAGCACCAGATAAAAACCAGCTTATATAATTCAACTCTTAACTATGGAATAGTTCTATCCTTTCTGTCATCCTTAATGTATATTAAGATAGGATCCCTATGGGGTCTATAGATCTAAATTTAGGACCTGCTCTATTGGATCCTCTTTAGCGAGTCTATGATGAATCTCCATATCTTGTCTCCTGCGTAGTGTATGTTTTTAACTGCTTTACCTCTATTCAGCTCCTTTATTCTTTCTGAATCCATTAGTGCTT
>JALXCO010000135.1:242-1750 GCA_026990885.1 Desulfurococcales archaeon | reverse complement strand
GGGTAGAGGGTTCTTCCTATATACCGGGAGAGGTCCCTCTGGACCGATGCATATAGGGCATCTCATACCGTTTATAATGACTAAGTGGTTCCAGGATAGGTTTGGGGTTAATGTCTATATAATGATCACTGACGACGAGAAGTTTCTCGATGAGGAGGATATGACGCTCGATGAAGCAAGGAAGTGGGCCTATGAGAATATTCTTGATATCATCTCTGTGGGCTTTGATCCTGATAGAACCTTCATTTTCCAGGACACCGAGTATATCGGGAAGATGTATCCGTTGGCGATCAAGATAGCTAAAAAGATCAACTGGAACCTGGTTAGGGCTGTTTTTGGGTTTACCGGCTCAACAAATATCGGGTTGAGCTTTTATCCAGCGTTGCAGATTGTTCCGACGTTCTTTGAGAGGAGGAGGTGTTTGATTCCGGCTGCTATTGATCAGGATCCCTACTGGAGGATCCAGAGGGATCTAGCAGGATCATTCGGCTACTTCAAGGCCGCAGCGATACACTCAAAGTTCCTTCCACCCCTAACTGGTTTCGAGGGTAAGATGAGCACCTCTAAGCCTGAGACAGCTATATTCCTCACGGATGACAGAAAAACCATAAGGTACAAGATATTTAAATACGCTTTCTCAGGTGGCCAGCCCACGGTTGAGCTACATAGGAAGCTGGGTGGGAACCCCGATATAGATGTGTCGTTCCAGTGGCTTAAAATGATGTTTGAAGAGGACGACAAGGTGTTGAGAGAGATCGAGGAGTCCTATAGATCCGGGAAGATGCTCACCGGCGAGCTCAAGGAGTATCTGGTTGAGAAGATAGGGGACTTCATAGATGAGCATAAGCGCAGGAGGGAGGAGGCCAAGGAGCTTATCCATGTATTTAAGTATGATGGAAAGCTGGCTAGATATATGTGGGAGCGCGAGCTGGAGTAGGCCTGGATAAAGACCCAATTATATAGCTCTATAAGGCATATATTAGCTGGAGACATGGTTTGGGCCGTATGAGGATCAGGGTTAGACTATACGCTATCCTCCACGAGCTATACGGCAAGAGAGAGGATGAGATAGAGGTCCCCGACACAGCGACTGTTGCTGAAGTTTTAGCGAGGCTTTCCAGCGTTAGGGGTAGGTTTGGTGAGTTTATTAGGGAGAGGTCCGGGAGCTTAATTATTCTGGTTAATGGACTGTACGCCACCATGGATCATAGGTTGAGCGATGGAGACGTTGTGGATATCCTTCCCCCCTCCTCAGGGGGGCTAGATAGCTATCTTCCCTGTGTGGCGTATGAGCTTGTTGAGGAGTCGAAGACTATTGATCTGGCAGAGATAGTGGATCACGCTAGGCTCCATGCAAGAACCCATGGGCTGGGTGCTTTAAACATATATGTAGGAATAGTGAAGAGCCCCGTAGATGGGAAGGATGTTAGAGAGCTTAGATACGAGGTTCACCGCGAATACACCTTGAGGCGTTTCTCTGAGATTGCTAAGGATATATGGAGGGAGTA
>JALXCO010000135.1:0-232 GCA_026990885.1 Desulfurococcales archaeon | reverse complement strand
CTATACGGCAAGAGAGAGGATGAGATAGAGGTCCCCGACACAGCGACTGTTGCTGAAGTTTTAGCGAGGCTTTCCAGCGTTAGGGGTAGGTTTGGTGAGTTTATCAGGGAGAGGTCCGGGAGCTTAATTATTCTGGTTAATGGACTGTACGCCACCATGGATCATAGGTTGAGCGATGGAGACGTTGTGGATATCCTTCCCCCCTCCTCAGGGGGGCTAGATAGCTATCTTC
>JALXCO010000134.1 GCA_026990885.1 Desulfurococcales archaeon | reverse complement strand
ATACCGTAATTAACAATATGGCTAAAGCAGTATAGAAAGTAAAGTAACCCTAGGGCACTTAGCTTGTGTATTAAAATAAAAATCTATATTCCCGCCCCCCATACACGGGGAAGCGGGAACAGGAGGATCACTCCTCATACTCGAAGGCTACAGCCGATGGCGCCTGGAAGTTTATCTTTTTATGGGAGCCGTCGCAGAAGGGCTTGTTGTTAGACGCCCCACACCTGCATAGTGCAGCCTTAACCTGCCCGTTAACCTCTACGAGGTTGGGGCCGTTTTCGGCTGCTACAATCCTCACCTTAACCATTCTACCACCTGCGGGATTATGCTATGCTTGGGTCCTTATAAACTTTACTTTTTACAGTTATACCTCAGCAAAGCCCTAACGAAACATGTTCATGTATATAGATACCCGCATCCAGCTGGTTATCTCTTAACGCACAGCCTAATATCCTCTAGAGCCCTCTCAAGCTCACCCAGATAGTGGCCTCTCCCATACCCGTATCCCGGACCATAGATCTTCCTATTCTCATAGCCACAGACCCAAACCTCCCTGCTTGAGCCCTCCTCATACAGCCTCAACGCATCCGCCTCGGGAAGGGGGGTTAGCTCTATATCGTTGTATAGATCCCTGAAATCCCCTATCAAAGCAGGCTTAACCAAGGATCTCAGAACACACCTCAGAGAATCAAGATCTAGAGCCCTCTCAAGCAATCTCGCAACCAAACCCTTGTATTCTCTGGGCAGCTTCGCCTCTATATCCCGGATAAAGAATCTTCCAGCCCCCGCTAGAAGCTCGCCCGCATGCTTGCCCAAGGCATCAGCGATCCAGGCCGCTACCCGGGCCGAAATTTCGTGGTGCTGGAACTCCCTATCAAGATCCGTGTGGTACACATCGTACATGTCCTCTAGATTATATAGTGTGGCTAGGGGGACCCCCGCGATGTTTAGCGAGGCCGCATCTGTGAATGCGTGGCCGTAGCCCTCTACAAGCGATCTGAAGAACCTGTATCTATTCAGCGCACCAACCACAGGATCGGGGTAGTTGTACTTGATCCTCACAGGCTCCATGAAAACTGTATCCAGCACAACGGCGTATAGAGTCTCATCGCTGACTCCTCCGGACTCAACATACCTCCTCGAGCCGTAGCCCCAGTACCATGAGGCCTGGCGGGGGTCCCCAAACTCCTCGGCTGTGAAGCTTATCAGCTCGAGGGTGTATCTAGGCTCTATGCCACGGCTAAGAAGCATGTGGGTTAGGGTCTTCATGATCTCTATAGAGATCTGGTTATCCCTGAAGCCATCAAACCACCTGTCGTGATGCCCAACAACAGCTACAGATCTATCCTCCCTGCCATATATAGAAGCCTTAAGACTCACACCCCTAGAAAGCCTGCTTGAGGACTCGACATAGAGCTCAACATACTCGCCAACCAGCCTCCTCAGCCTGGCGCCATCCTCAAGCCTAACATGCACAGCTGGGATATCGACGTTTGACCCCTCGCTATAGCTGTAGCCCCACACACCGGTAACAACGATCTTCCTGCTCCTCCCCGGGTAGTAGTCATAGAATACTACTGCTTGAGCACCCCTCTCCCTGGCTAGATTATAGATGTTCCAGACATTATCGGGGTTGTTGGTTGTCGAGTATATAAGTATCCTACCCCCGCAATCCTCTATATTGCTGGTTAACTTACCTCTCACATAGCTAGATCTAGACGGAGGGATCGGAACGCACCCAAAGCCACCCAGCCTGCTAC